>NZ_NOIO01000029.1:0-77079 GCF_014596605.1 Pseudomonas sp. PSB11 | reverse complement strand
GACTACATCCACTATTACAATCACCAACGCATCAAACTGAAGCTAAACGGACTGAGCCCTGTTGAATACAGGGCTCGATCTGTTCAGGTATAGATTTACGATCGTCCAACATTTCGGGGTCAGTCCAGAGCGTGGGAACGATCATACGAGTACACACCTGCAGGAGCGAGCATGTTCGCTCCTGCAGGTTTCGATTACCGCGATTGCGCCTGTTCCACCAGCCAACCCATCAACTCGCGCAACTTCGGAGAAGGTGCGGGTTTCTCCGGGAAAACCAGGTAATACGCCAGCCCGGTTTTCACCTTCAATTCAAAGGGCATGACCAGCCTCCCGGCACTCAGGTCATCGCCAATCAACGACCAGTCACCGATCGCCACCCCCGTGCCCTGGGACGCCATCGACATGGCCAGGTCCAGCGTTTCGAAATGCTGGCCCTTGCTCACGTTGCTCAAGCGAATATCCGCCGTGGCCAGCCAGGCCTTCCAGTCCCGTTCATCCCGGGTCGGGTGGAGCAACATGTGTTGCTCCAGGTCCTTCGGCGATTGGAGCGGCACCGAACCTTCGAGCAATGGCTGGGAACACACCGGCGTCAGTTGCTCATCGAAGAGTTTTTGCGACAGCAGTGAGCTGTCCGGCGGCGCGCCATACATCACCGCGGCATCGAACTGCTCGCGATGAAAATCCACGCCGTGCTTGACCGTGGTGGTGAGCTCCACCGGCACGTCCGGGCGTTCCCTTTGCCATTGCAACAGGCGTGGCAGCAACCAGCGCATGACGCAGGTCGGAGCCTTTAGCTGCAGGGTTTCGCGCTTCTCGCCGATCTGTTCGACCGCTTCGTCGATCAAGCCGAAAATCTGCTGGACCCGTGGCAGCCATTCCCGTCCTTCGGCGGTCAGGTCCAGGCCTCGAGCCTGACGTATAAATAATTCGTAACCCAGGAAATCTTCCAGCCCGGCGATCTGCCGACTCACCGCGCCCTGGGTGATAAATAGCTGTTCAGCAGCACGGGTGAAATTGCAGCACTGCGCGGTAATCAGGAATGTGTGCAGCGCCGGCAGGGGAGGCAGTCGTTTCATCGGGATCCAAGGTATGACGTGAGGACATGGCTAGTATGACTTTTTATCCATTGTTGCGGCTATGTGTCGCCCGTTCCAATGAGGCCATCCCTGGACCTGCGAACCCATCATAAACATTGCGCAGGCCCGGCGTCTCAAACGAACAAGAAGGGCAATGACATGGCGACGTGTGGCGAAGTATTGGTCAAGTTACTCGAAGGTTACGGAGTCGAGCAGGTGTTCGGCATTCCCGGGGTTCATACCGTGGAGCTGTATCGCGGGCTGGCCCGTTCGAGCATCAACCACGTCACCCCGCGTCACGAGCAGGGCGCCGGCTTCATGGCTGACGGCTATGCCCGCACCAGCGGCAAGCCGGGTGTGTGCTTCATCATCACCGGTCCGGGCATGACCAACATCACCACGGCAATGGGCCAGGCTTATGCCGACTCGATCCCGATGCTGGTGATCTCCAGCGTACAGACCCGCAACCAACTGGGCGGCGGTCGCGGCAAGCTCCACGAACTGCCGAACCAGAGCGCACTGGTCGGCGGCGTGGCGGCGTTCTCCCATACCCTGATGTCGGCGTCCGAATTGCCGGACGTGCTGGCCCGTGCCTTCGCGCTGTTCCAGGCCGGTCGCCCGCGCCCGGTGCACATCGAAATTCCATTGGACGTACTGGTTGAAGAAGCCGATGACCTGCTCGCCAGCATCCCGGTAAACATCGACCGCGCCGGTGCCGCACCGTCCGCCGTGAGCCGCATGACCGAGCTGCTGGCCGGTGCCAGGCGTCCGTTGATCCTCGCCGGTGGTGGCGCCATCGATGCCGCCGCCGAATTGACCGAGCTGGCCGAATTGCTGGACGCGCCCGTGGCGCTGACCATCAATGCCAAGGGCATGCTGCGCTCCGCTCACCCGTTGCTGATCGGCTCGACCCAGAGCCTGGTTGCCACGCGCGCACTGGTCGCCGAGGCCGACGTGGTGCTGGCCATCGGTACCGAGCTGGCCGAGACCGACTACGACGTGACCTTCGCCGGTGGTTTCGAGATTCCTGGCAAGCTGCTGCGCGTCGACATCGATCCGGACCAGACCGTACGCAACTACCCGCCACACGTGGCCTTGGTCGCCGACTCGCGCAACGCCGCCCAGGCCTTGCTCAGCGCGCTGTCGCACAAGCCACTGGCCGAGCGCCGCAACGATTGGGGCCAGGTGCGCGCCGCCCGTTTGCGCGAAGAGCTGGCCGCCACCTGGGACGCGCCGACCCTGGCCCAGAGCCGCTTCCTGGAAACCGTTCTGCACGAACTGCCGAACGCGGTATTCGTCGGTGATTCGACCCAACCGGTGTACACCGGCAACCTGACCTTCAACCCGGAACGCCCGCGTCGCTGGTTCAACTCCTCCACCGGTTACGGCACCCTCGGTTACGCCTTGCCGGCGGCGATTGGCGCCTGGTTGGGCGGCACCGTCGAAGGCGGCGCACGTCCTCCAGTGGTGTGCCTGATCGGCGACGGCGGCCTGCAGTTTACCCTGCCGGAACTGGCCAGCGCCGTTGAAGCGCGCACCCCGGTGATCGTGCTGCTGTGGAATAACCAGGGTTACGAAGAGATCAAGAAGTACATGGTCAACCGTGCCATCGAGCCGGTGGGCGTGGACATCTACACCCCGGACTTCATCGGTGTAGCCAAGGCATTGGGTTGTGCCGCCGAGGCAGTCAATGCTGTTGAACAATTGCGTACGGCATTGCGTGTTGCCACCGATCGCCAGGGCCCGACCCTGATTGAAATCGATCAGGCCGCGTGGACGAAGGCGGTGTCGAAATGAGTGTTTCCACGACTTTTCCGACGACTTTGGATGGCCTTTTCATCGACGGTAAATGGTCGGCGGGCAAGGAACACTTGCGCGTGATCAACCCGGCGACCGAAGCGTTGTTGACCACGGTGAATGGCGGCGATGAGCGCGCCGTCGATCAGGCGGTCAGCGCAGCGACCAAAGCCTTTGCCGACTGGTCGAAGACCACCGGCGCCGAACGTGGCGCGATCCTGCGCAAAATCGCCGCGGGTGTGCAGGCCGGTCGCGACCAGTTGATGCACTTGCAGTCGAGCAACAACGGCAAGCCATTGTTCGAAGCTGCCATCGACGTTGATGACGTGATCGCCACGTTCGAATATTACGCCGGCCTGGCTGAAGGTCTGGACGCGAAACAGGACAGCCCGGTAGAGCTGCCGACCGACGATTTCAGTGCGCGCCTGCGCCGTGAACCGTGCGGTGTGGTCGGCCTGATCGTGCCGTGGAACTTCCCGATGGTCACCACTGCGTGGAAACTCGCCCCGGCCCTGGCCGCCGGTTGCTGCGTGGTGCTCAAGCCCTCGGAAGTGACGCCGCTGCCGGAGCTGGAACTGGCGAGGATTATTGCCCAGGCCGGCCTGCCTGCCGGTGTGTTCAACCTGGTGTGCGGCACTGGCCTGGCCGTTGGCGCACCGTTGTCGGCAGACCCGCGCATCGCCAAGGTGTCGTTCACCGGCAGCAATGCGGTCGGTGTGCAGGTCATGCAGCGGGCAGCGGAAACCGTCAAGGGCGTGAGCCTGGAACTGGGCGGCAAATCTTCCTTGCTGGTGCTGGCCGATGCCGATCTCGACCTGGCGGTGGAAGTGGCCTGCGGTGGCGGTTTCTTCAACGCCGGTCAGATGTGCTCCGCGACCAGCCGCGTGCTGGTTGCCGATGAGCTGGCCGATGAATTCCTCAGTCGTGTGAAGGTCCGCGCCGAAGCCATTCGTGTGGCCGACCCGTTCGACGCGAACGTGGAGATGGGCACGTTGGTCAATCAGGCGCAGTACCAGCGCGTGCTCGGCCATATCGATCGCGGTTTGAGCGCTGGCGCCAAACTGGTTTGCGGCGGCAATCGTCCTGCAGACCTGCCGCGCGGATATTTTTTGCAGCCGACCGTTTTCACTGACGTGCCCCTGGACAGTGCGCTGTGGTGCGAAGAGATTTTCGGCCCGGTGATTTGCGTGCGTCGTTTCGCCTCTGAGGCTGAAGCGATTGCCCTGGCCAACGACAGCCAGTTTGGTCTGGTCGCCAGCGTGGTTACGCGTAACGCAGAAACGGCGGATCGCGTCGCCAATGCTTTGCAGGCGGGGCTCGTGTGGATCAATGCGCCGCAAGTGATATTCCCGCAGACCGCCTGGGGCGGCTACAAGCAAAGCAGTATCGGCCGCGAATTGGGGCCGTGGGGCTTGCAGGCTTTCCAGGAAATCAAGCACGTGATTCGCGCCGTCTGATGCCTCTCCTGTAGGAGCGAGCATGCTCGCGATGGACGTATGGACGACACGGGCTGTCTGATGCCCCGCGTTATCGTTGACGTCCATCGCGAGCATGCTCGCTCCTACAGTGAGGCATGCGCCGGCGTCATGGCTTCAATGAATTTTTATCGATAGTCAGGTGTTTTACACGACCTCAGGATGAACCCGCTGGCTCAGTAAAGCCCCCGAACATACGAGGGGTAAACGCTGAACCGGCCGCGCGGATGCAACAGTTTCGACCTGCCTTATACCTACAAAAACAAAGGGAGTCCGTAATGGGCGAGCATGATCTGAACAGACGTCAATTCATCAAGACCGTGGGCGTAGCCTCGGTTGCCGCGGCGGCCATGAGCCTGCCGTTCGTCAAGGCCAACGCCAGCGACACCCGCTTTCAAGGCAAGACCCTGCGTTTGCTGACCTGGTCCGACGACACCGGCCTGGCCGCACTGCGCAACATCGCCGCGACCTTCGAAGACAAGTACGGCTGCAAGGTCATCGCCGACCGCACCGGCAGTACCTCGGAAATGGTCGCCAAACTCAAGGCCGGCGGTGATCGTCCGCAGTACGACATCATCACCCTGGCCGGCGTCGGTGCCGAAGGCCTGGCCGCCGCCAACCTGCTGGAAAAGCCGGACCTCAACCGTATCCCCAACCTGGTCGACGTACCGGAGAAATACCGCACCGGCGCCAATGGCCACGGTATCGGCTACCTGCTCTGGTGCAACAGCCTGGTCTACAGCACGCGCACCATCAAGCAGGCGCCGGACAGCTACGCCGCCCTGTGGGACGCCGACCTGTCGCCGAACATCTTCCTGCCGCCGCCGAACTGGACCGAGGCCATGGACCTGATCATCATCGCCGCCAAACTGGCCGGTGGTGACGAGCACAACATCGAGCCGGGCTTCAAGAAACTCGCCGAGCTCAAGGACCGTGTGGTGACCCTGGGCGAGAACCCGAACCAGATTGCCGAGCTGTTCCGCACCGGCTCCCTGGACATGGGCGGCCTGTACGCCCCGGCGTTTTTCCCGAAACAGATCCGCGATCCGAACTACGGTCTGGGCGCCACCTTCGGCATGAAGGAAGGTTTCTACACCGACCTGATGCTCTCGGTGATGCCGAAGAATCGTCCGGGCGATACCGACCTGACCTACGCCTTCATCAACCACTCCCTGGACCCGCTGGTGCAGGGCAAGATGGCTGAAGACATCTACAACGGCCCGGTCAACGCCAAGGCGATCATCTCCGCCGAAGCGCGCAAGAGCCCGTACATTCTCACGCCGGAGCAAATTGCCGAGAAGGCGATCATGCATGACAACGCCTTCCTGGCCACCGTGCATGACCAATGGATTCGTCGTTACACGGAAATCTTTTCTTCCTGATCTTCGACCACTGAAGATCCCCTGTGGGAGCGAGCCTGCTTGCGAATGCGGTCTGACATTCACCCTTGATGTCGACTGACAAATCGCTTTCGCGAGCAGGCTCGCTCCCACAAGGGAATGATGTGTCTGGAAGATCTGTGTTTCAGCTGCTTTCCATTGACGAGACTTTTGCTATGGAACACCAACCTTTGACCCATTCGGTCAGTGTCGCTGAGCCGCGCCCGAACCGGGGTGTTTCGCCGACGGCCCGTGCCTGGTTTTTCCTCACGCCGTCGATGCTGTTTCTTGGCGTACTGATTGCCGCCAGCCTGCTGGTGCTGCGCATGAGCGTGGGCACCAAAGGCGCGGAATGGTCCGGGTTCAGCCTGGCCAGCTACGCCCAATTGCTCGAACCCTACTACCTCAAATCGCTGATGCTGACCCTGCGCCTGGCGCTGATCAGCGCGGTGATCGCAGTGGCGCTGGCCATCCCGGTGGCCTACACCATGTCCCGGCTGACCTCGCCCTTTGTGCGCCGGATCTTCCTCGCCGCGGTGCTGTTGCCGTTGCTCGTCAACCTGCTGCTGCAAAGCTACGGCTGGCTGGTGATTCTCGGTCCCGGTGGCATGCTCAACCAGGCGCTGATGGGCCTGGGCCTGATCAAACGCCCGATCATGCTGTTGTACAACCAGAACGGGGTACTGATGGGCCTGGTGCAAACCGCCTTCCCGCTGGCCGTGCTGCCGATTGCCAGCGCGATGCGCGGCGTTGCCCGCAGCTACGAAGAAGCGGCTGCCACCCTTGGCGCCAGTCGTTTCCAGGTGTTCCGCCAAGTGGTCTTGCCGATGAGCCTGCCGGGGATCATCACCGGCGCGACGCTGGTGTTCGCCTACAACGCCAGCAGCTTCGTGGTGCCGCTGCTGCTCGGTGGTCGACGCGTGCCGATGCTGGCGGTGATGGTGCATGACCAGATCGCCCCGCTGATGAACTGGCCCGCCGCGTCCGCTGCCGGCGTGGTGCTGATCGTCACCACCCTGGCGATCATGACCTTGTCCGAATTTATCACTGGCCGTCGTCGGCGCATGCTGGAGGCTTCCCAATGAGCACCCTGACCAAGAAGCGATATGGGCTGTTGCCCGGCGAGACCGGCAAGTTTGCCGGCATCCTTTCGGGCTTTATCCTGCTGCTGGCGGTATTGCCGATCCTGACCATGATCGTGATGTCGTTCAGCGGCGCGTCGAACCTCGACTTCCCGCCCAGCAGCTACAGCCTGCAATGGTACAAGGCAGCCTGGCACACCTTCGTGTCGCCGGACGCGAGCGATGTGCTGAGTCTGGGCAAGGCCATGACCACCAGCCTGATGGTGTCGTGCCTGACCATGGTCTTCGCGACCATCATCGCGGTGCCGGCGGCCTATGCCCTGACCCGTTGCGAGTTCCGTGGCAAGGCCGTGGCGCTGCAATTGATGTCGCTGCCCCTGGTGTTCCCGATGGTGGTGTTGGGCCTGGCGTTGCTGCTGGTGTTCGACAGCCTGCCGTTCCAGATGACCACCTCGCGGCTGGTGATTGCCCACGTGATCCTGGCTCTGCCGTTCGTGGTGAAGAACTGCACGGCGGCCATGCTCTCGATCGGCAGCGAAGTCGAGGAGGCCGCGCAAATGCTTGGCGCTTCACCGCTGCGGGCGATCGTCGACGTGGTGGTGCCGTTGATGAAGTCGGGGATCCTGGCGGGCATGCTGCTGGCATTCATCGTCTCGTTCAACGAGTTCACCGTGACCTATTTCCTCTACACCATCGATGTGATGACCGTGCCGATCTGGATGTACAGCCGCACCGTGTCGTCGCTCGATCCAACCGTATTTTCGTTTGCCGTGCTGATCGTGCTGATCGACTTCGTCCTGATCTGGGCGCTGGAGAAGCTGGTCGGTGAAGGTGGCGTTTCGTTCTGATTTCTTGAGGTGATTCTTATGTCTGGTCTGATTCTGGAAAACGTCGAGAAACATTACGGCTCGGCCTGCGCGGTAAAAGATGTGAACCTGCATTTGCCCGAGGGCAAGCTGGTGTGTTTCCTGGGCCCGTCCGGTTGCGGCAAAACCACCTTGCTGCGCATGATCGCCGGCCTGGAAACCCTGAGCGGCGGCGAGATTCGCCTGGACGGCGAGGACATCGGCCATACTCCGGCACACTTGCGTAATTTCGGCATGGTGTTCCAGTCCCTCGCGCTGTTCCCGCACATGACCGTGGGGGAAAACATCGCCTATCCACTGAAACTGCGCGGGGTCAGCAAGGCTGATCAGCAGGCGCGGGTAGTGGAGTTGCTGGAGTTGATTCAGCTGCAAGCGATGATCGATCGCCCGGTAGCGAAACTCTCCGGCGGCCAACGGCAACGCGTGGCGATTGCCCGGGCGATTGCCAACCACCCGAAAATCCTGTTGCTCGACGAGCCGCTGTCGGCGCTGGACGCCAAGCTGCGTGAGTCGATGCAGGTGGAGATCCGTCAGTTACAACAGCGTCTGAACATCACCACCATCATGGTCACCCACGACCAGCGCGAGGCCATGACCATGGCTGATATCGTTGTCGTGTTGGGTGAGCACAAGGTGCAGCAGGTGGGTACGCCGATCGAGATCTACCGCCACCCGGCCAACGAGTTTGTCGCGGACTTCATCGGCTCGGGCAACATCTTCCCAGCCACGGCGCTGGGCGACGGCAAGGTCAGCCTGCCGGGCGGCGATGCGTTGCAAGTGCCCATCTGCAGCAGCATTGTGGTCGGTGAAAAAGTGAAGATGCTGATTCGCCCGGAAGACCTGCAACTGTCGGCGCCGCAGGCCACGGCGGGTAACCGCTTGCTGGGCAAGGTGACCTTCGTGCGGGATATCGGCGCGACCATCGAGACCACGGTCGAGTGTTCGGGGGTGTCGTTTACCGCACTGAGCACGCCGTGCCAGGGGTTTGGCTTGAGCGTTGGGCATCCGGTGTCGGTGACGTTGCCGGCAGAGGCTTGCCGCGTACTCGGCGCCTGACTGTACTGGCCGCTTCGCGAGCAGGCTCGCTCCCACAGTGGATCTTCTGTGAACACAGCATTTGTTAACACCAAAGATCAAATGTGGGAGCGAGCCTGCTCGCGAAAGGGCCGGCACACCCCACACAAATCTCAGCTAGACACTCAAGCGCAACCGCGCCAGGTCCCGCAATGGCGGCGCGCCGAACAACCGGCTGTACTCCCGGCTGAATTGCGAAGGGCTTTCATAGCCGACCCGATACCCCGCCGCCGAAGCCTCCAGCCCTTCGGCCAGCATCAAGCGCCGCGCCTCCTGCAGGCGTAGCTGCTTTTGATACTGCAACGGACTCATTGCCGTCATCGCCTTGAAGCGGTGATGCAACGTCGACACGCTCAAGTTCACTTCTTTGGCCAGGTCATCGATACGCAGCGGCTGCTCATAGTTGCTGTTGAGCCACTTGATTGCCTGGCTGATGCGATGACTCTGACTGTTGGCAATGGCAATTTCATACAGCCGATGCCCCTGCTTGCTGCGTAACAACCGGTAGAGAATTTCCCGACGAATCAGCGGCGCGAGCATGGTGATGTCTTTCGGCGTGTCGAGCAATCGCGCCAGGCGCAGCACGGCGTCGAGCATTGCGCTGTCGAGACGTTCGACATACAACCCGCGTCCGGTTGGCCGGGTGGGTACGCCGAGGGGACCGGCGTCGGCGATCAGCGCGGTGATCTCCGCGGGGTCTATGTCCAGGCGCAAGGCCAGGATCGGCTCCTCGCTCGAGACATTGACCACCCGCCCGCTCAGCGGCATCGAGACCGAGACCACCAGGTAGTTCAGTGGGTCGTAATTGAAGTACTCGTTCGCCAGCTGAACTTCCTTGCGCCCCTGGGCCATGATGCACAGCGCCGGTTGCGCCAGCACCGGGGCAAATTCGTGGGACTGGCTGTGGCGCGACATGAACAGCGAGCCGATGGCGGTGGCATAACTGCCATCTTCGGCAGTGTTGCGACGGATGATCGCCGCCAGTTCCTTGCGCTGCTTTTCCATGTCGGTGTCCAGCGGGGTTTGCGGCGGGTGTGAAAAGTGATCGAGAGACGACATGCAAGGCATCCTCGGCAAGGCATGGGGGATGGGGCAGAGCATATGTTTGTGCAAGCAACAGCGGTAGACACATCCTGCCAGATGCTTGCCTGATTCTGCACGGGGTGGCTTCTGTTTGTGCACATACTCAGCGCTGGGCAGTTTGCCGAACCCCTGTGGGAGCGAGCCTGCTCGCGATAAACCCGAGAGCGCCGTGGGGTATCAGGTTTCCAGCGTTATCGTTGACGACCATCGCGAGCAAGCTTGCTCCTACACAGGCCATTACCGGCTTGCCCGCTCAGTTTCGCAGGATTGTGCAACGCGCCGGCAGGAATCGACTAACCACACAGGCACATCGGCCTTTAACCTTGGATCCTGTCGCAGCCCGTCCCGCTGGCTGCCTCGCGACTCCCCGGGAGGGTTGAACATGTCAAAGCAGATCCCCGTCAGTCATATGGCCTTTGTCCGGGCACGCCCGGGACGTTCTCAAGAGCTGGGTGTGCGCCTGAGCGCGCTGATCGAACCGTCCCGCGC
This sequence comes from Pseudomonas sp. PSB11, assembly GCF_014596605.1. Taxonomy (NCBI): domain Bacteria; kingdom Pseudomonadati; phylum Pseudomonadota; class Gammaproteobacteria; order Pseudomonadales; family Pseudomonadaceae; genus Pseudomonas; species Pseudomonas sp. PSB11. The sequence goes on along the minus strand of NZ_NOIO01000029.1, from coordinate 66,758 downwards.
CGCGCCAGGCTGCCTGAGCTTTGCCTTGCAGCACTCGCAATGCGACCCCGAGTTGTGGCTGGTGTCCGGTTTCTGGGCCAACCAGCAGGCCATGACTGCGTACTTCAGCACGCCGGCCATGGAGGTGTTTGCCGAGCTGGTGCAGGATCTGGTGGTCAACAGCCTGGATTTTCACACCTTCAAGGACGTGTCGGCGGCGCAGGCGTTGGGTCAGTCCGGGGCAGCGGTACACAAACTGGCCGGTTGAGGGTTTAATGGCAGCATTCTCAACTAGCCAGGATGCGCGACATGGCACGCAAAGCCTTTGAAACCTTCGAAGCTGTATCGGCTGTAGTCCCCCGCGAGGGCGGGTATTACGCGGCAATCGCCACCAAAGCCATCGGCGGCTCCGGTGCGCCTCGTTTCAACAAATTGCTGGAAGACCAGACGTTCAAGACCGCCAAGGAAGCGGATGAAGCTGCTGCCCTGCAGCTGACCCACCTCAAGGGGGTCAGTGAAGACGGCGGGCTGGTCTGGTAATCATTTTACCGCCCCCGGGCGATACATCTTGAACAATGCCTCAGGCCCCAGCTGGAAATAATCCGCCGGCCCGCCGCCGCGCAGAATCGGTTCTGCCGCGGCGGTGTCGTACACCCCATCCTTCAATAGCCACTTGGCGATATGCACGGCGACGACTTCGCCGAGAATCAGCCAGCTCGGCACCACATTTCCGTCCGCCCGCTGCAACTGAATAATCTGGGTGACCTTGCATTCGAAAGACACCGGGCTTTCGGCGACCCGTGGCACCCGAATGACTTTCGAGGCGACGGTTGTCAGGCCTGCCAGCTCGAACTCGTTGACCTGCGGCCCGACCATGGCGCTGCTCTGGTTCATCTGTTCCGCCAACGGCCGGGTGGCCAGGTTCCAGGCGAATTCACCGGTCTGCTCGATGTTGTTCAGGCTGTCTTTGCGCCCGACGCTGGAAAAACCAATGATCGGCGGGATGTAGTTGAAGGCGTTGAAAAAGCTGTAGGGCGCGAGGTTCAAGCGGCCTTCGCCATCCTGTGAAGAAATCCAGCCGATGGGGCGCGGGCCGACGATCGCGTTGAACGGGTCGTGGGGCAGGCCGTGGCCATTGGCGGGTTCGTAGTAGTGGATGTCATCGGGCATGGAGAAAATCCTGGGGCTTTCGATAGGCGGTCATGGTGCTGGGACCGGCACTATTTTTCCAGCCAATAAACATCTCGTAGGAGCTGCCGCAGGCTGCGATCTTTTGATCTTGCCGTTGGAAATCAAAAGATCGCAGCCTGCGGCAGCTCCTACAGGTGTTGTGACAGTGCGCATGTTTTTGCTGTGCTCCAGAAATGACTAAGCCCGGCCGAAGCCGGGCTTTGGTGCCAATCTTGCGGATTAGCTGACGGAAGCACCGCCGGTGCGGTCGTAACCATCTTCAGCGACAGTGGCGCTGCCGGTGCGATCGTAGCCATCTGCGGCGACGGTAGCGGAACCCGTACGGTCATAGCCATCTGCTGCAACAGCGGAGCCAGTGCGGTCGTAACCGTCGGCAGCGAAGGTGTTGGCGGCCAGCACGGACAGGGCGATGGCGAGGAACAGTTTGGTTTTCATTTCATTTCTCCAGGTTCTTGGCGTTTTATCTCTTGGGCATGGGTTTCATGCTACGCCAATTAATCTGATTAAAAAGCGCAAAATAATGCTAAAAATAATCGATTAATTAGATGTTAAGGCCGTGAAGCGTTCTGCTTTCAGAGACTGAGTGAACGCATCGCAACTAACCGATCAGGCAAATTCAGGATGGAGGCCGGGCATTAACTCGTGATTAATTCATTCTTCGGCCCGTGTGACAGATTTTTCATAAAGCGCTTACCCATTTTTCACCGCCTCACCTCCAGTCTGCGCACCGCGCCGTACCCAAAGAATGGGCGGTCATTACTACTGGAGTTCGCCCCTCGATGAATAAACTTCCTCAAATCACCCTGGCCTTCTGGGTGATGAAAATCTGCGCGACGACCCTGGGGGAGACCGCAGGTGATTTGCTGTCGATGACCCTCAACGTGGGCTACGCCATCAGTTCGTTAATCTTGATAAGCGTGTTCGTGCTGACCCTGGTCACTCAGCTGATGGCGAAAACCTATAAACCGGTGCTGTACTGGATCGTGATCCTGTCGACCAGTACGGCGGGCACCACCATGTCCGACTTCATGGACCGTACTCTCGAACTGGGCTACGCCACGGGCTCGATGATCCTGATTGCGATTTTGATAGGTATTTTTGCCGCCTGGCGCCTCAGCGGCGATTCGCTGAACGTGACCAAGGTCCAGACCTTCCGTGGAGAGATGTTCTATTGGATGGCGATTCTGTTTTCCAACACCCTGGGCACCGCGCTTGGCGATTACCTGGCCGATGACTCGGGGCTTGGCTTTGCCGGTGGCGCGCTATTGATTGGCTCGACCATTGCGTTGGTCGTGCTACTCAAATATTTCACGAAGATTTCGTCGGTGCTGTTGTTCTGGGTGGCGTTCGTGCTCACCCGGCCGTTCGGCGCGACATTGGGTGATTTCCTGACCAAGCCTCATGCAAAGGGTGGTCTGGACTTTGGCACCATTGGTTCGTCGCTGGTGCTGGCGGGGATTCTGGTGATGATGATTGCAGGGGCTTCGTACGCGCAGAACAAGTACGGGAAGCGGGCGGTAGCCGAGTTGACTTGATACCGAGGCGTCCCCTTCGCGGGCAAGCCTCGCTCCCACAATGGATCTGAGTGAATCAGCCCTTGTGGGAGCGAGCCTGCTCGCGAAGAGGCCGGTATGACCGACCTCTGATGTGGCTGTCAGTCAGTGAGAATCCGCGAGTGCTTGCGGGTGTCCTTCATGGTGACGTACACCAGCAACGACACGGCAATGCAAGCGGTGACATACCAGTAGTAACCGGTTTCCATGCCAATGCTCTTGAACCACAGCGCGATGTATTCAGCGGTGCCGCCGAAGATCGACACGGTCAGGGCATACGGCAGGCCCACGCCCAGGGCGCGGATTTCGGTCGGGAACAGTTCGGCTTTGACCACCGCGTTGATCGAGGTGTAGCCGCTGACGATGATCAGTGCCGCCATGATCAGGAAGAACGCGCCCCACCAGGTCGTGATGGTGTGCAGGGTGGTGAGGATCGGCACGGTGAAAATCGTGCCCAGTACGCCAAAGGCGATCAGGATCGGACGTCGGCCGATCTTGTCCGACAGGCCACCGATGATTGGCTGCAGGCACATGAACAGGAACAGCGTGGCGGCAGAGATGGTGGTGGAGTCGGAAATGCTCATGCCGACGGTATTCACCAGGTATTTCTGCATGTAGGTGGTGTAGGTGTAGAACGCCAGGGTACCGCCCATGGTCAGGCCAACCACGGTCATCAGCTCTTTCGGATGGCGCATCAAGGTGCGCATCGCGCTTTCCTTGGCCTTTTCTTTCTTGGTGAACGACTCGGTTTCTTCCATGCCACGGCGCAGGTACAGCGCGACCACGGCACACAGCGCGCCGATGGCGAACGGGATGCGCCAGCCCCAGGCGTACAGCTCTTCGGTGGTCAGTACATTTTGCAGGATGATCAGTACGCCCAGTGCTATGAGCTGACCGGAGATCAGGGTCACGTACTGGAAGCTGGAGTAGAAACCGCGACGTTCCTTGGTCGCCATCTCGCTCAGGTAAGTGGCGGAGGTGCCGTACTCGCCACCGACCGACAGGCCTTGAAGCAAGCGGGCGAACACCAGCAGGATCGGCGCACCGATACCGATGATTTCATAGCCCGGGCTCAGCGCAATCAGCAGTGAACCGAAGCACATCAGGTACACCGAGGCCATCAGGGCTTTCTTGCGTCCGACTTTGTCGGCGTACAGGCCCATCAGCCACCCGCCGATCGGACGCATCAGGAAGCCCACGGCGAAAATCGCAGCGGTGTTCAGCAGTTGTGCGGTGGTGTCGCCTTTGGGGAAAAAGGTCTTGGCGAAATACAGGGAGAAAGCCGCGTAGACATACCAGTCATACCACTCGACCATGTTGCCGACAGAACCGCTGAAGATCGATTTGATACGGCTGGAGGTGGTTCGTTCTTTTGCCGGCACGGCGGCCGACCCACGGGGCAGGGTATTGGAGTTATCCATTGAAGGATCCTTCGTTTAATTATTTTTTGTGGAGCGCGCGTAAACGCAGCCTGCGGGGTCTATAGCAGGACCTGTGCCAACGGGGAGAGGGCCGGTTTAGAGGGGGATTGAGGTTTGAGTGAGCGGAAATCCGCTTATTCTGGAGAGGGTGTGAGCGAAAAACCGCTTAACGCTTTGATCGTTCCCATGCTCCGCGTGGGAATGCAGCCAGGGACGCTCTGCGTCCCAAAAGCCGAACGCGGAGCGTCCGCTGAGGCATTCCCACGCAGAGCGTGGGAACGATCATTCACCGAGAAACATCTCCCGGTTCAACCCATGCCGCTGCATCTTTTCATTGAACGTGCGGCGCGGCAGCTGCAGTTCTTCAAGCACCGCCTTCACATCACCCTTGTGCCGGGTCAATGCTGCGCGCAGGCACTGCGCTTCAAACGCTTCCTGCTGCGCTGCCAGTGACTGCCCCGGCTCGATGCCCGCTGGCGCAGGCTCGCCAAGCCCCAACACCTGGCGCTCGGCGACGTTTGCCAGTTCGCGCACATTGCCTGGCCAGTCGTGGCTCAACAGATGGCTCAACTGCGGCCCGCTCAACGGCGCAAAGGTTCGCCCCAGTCGCTCTGCAGCACTTTGGGCAAACGCCTCGTACAACAACGGAATGTCTTCGCGACGGTCACGCAGCGGTGGCAGGCGCAATTCGGCGACGTTCAAACGGTAAGCCAGGTCCTCGCGAAAACGTCCGGCCCGTGCTTCGTCGAGCAAGTCCGGCTTGGTCGCAGCGATGATGCGCAAATCCACGCGAATACTCTGGTTCGAGCCCAAGCGCTCAAGCTTCTGCTCCTGTAGCACCCGCAGCAATTTCACTTGCTGCGCCAGGGGCATGCTTTCGATTTCATCGAGAAACAACGTGCCGCCATCGGCGTATTCGAGTTTGCCGATGCGCTTGCCCTGGGCACCGGTGAACGCGCCGCTTTCGTGACCGAACAGCTCGGCCTCGAACAGTTGTTCGGGAATGGCTGCACAATTCAAGGCGACGAAGGGTTTATCGGCGCGCGGCCCGAAATCGTGCAGGCAGCGAGCAACCAGTTCTTTGCCGCTACCGGTTTCACCGCGGATCAATACGTTGACCGGCAACGCCGCCAAATCCAGAACCTGGCGACGTAGCGTCTGCAAGCCACGGGACACACCCAGCAGCGTCGCGTCGAGTTTGGCGCGGTTGTCGGCCTGCTCGTGCAAGGCGCGGTTTTCCAGCACCAGCCGGCGCTTGTCCAGCGCGCGGTGCAGACTGCCAAGCAGGGTTTGCGGGCTGAAGGGCTTTTCCAGGAAGTCGTAAGCGCCATCGCGCATCGCATCGACAGCCATCGGCACGTCGCCATGGCCGGTCAGCAGAATCACTGGCAAGTCGGCATCGCGGCGCTGAACTTCAGCCAGCAGTTCCAGCCCGGACATGCCGGGCATGCGCACGTCGCTGAGGATCACTCCGGGGTAATGCGCGGGCAGTTGCGCCAGGCATTCGTCGGCGCGACTGAACAGTTGCACCTGGAAACCCGACAGGCCCAACCACTGCTCGACGGCGCTGCGGATGCTGCTTTCGTCGTCGACCACCATCACTGAATTGAGCATGTGCCAGGAGCCTCCGGATCGATGGGCAAGGTGAGTGTGAACACCGCGCCGTTGTCGTGATTATCGGCGCTCAGGCGTCCGCCCGATTCGTGAACGATGGCAAAGGATACGGCCAGACCGATACCCAAGCCATCACCCACCGGTTTGGTGGTGAAAAAGGGATCGAAGACTTTCGACAGGTTTTCTTCGGCGATGCCGCCGCCGTTGTCGATGACGCTCAGGCGCCACAGTTGTTCGTCGGCTTCCAGGCGGATTTCCAGGCGTTTGCAGGGTTTGTCCTGCATCGCATCCAGGGCGTTGCGTAGCAGATTGATCAACACTTGCTCCAGGCGAATTGCGTCGCCGCGCACCCATGCCGGGCGCGTCAGGTGCAGTACGGTGCTGACCTGTTCGTCGCGCAGACGAGTGTCGAGCAGCTCAAGCGATTGGTCCACCACCGCCGCCAGGTCCAGGCGTTCGCGCAAACCGCTGGGGCTTTTGCGGGCAAAGGTTTTCAGGTGGCCGGTGAGGGCGGCCATGCGCGTCAGCATGTCATCCACCGGCTTGAGAGCCTTGTAGGCGTCGTCGACCCGGCCGTGCTCGAGCAACAGTCGCAGCGTTGCCAGCTGCATGCGCTGGGCGGTCAGTGGTTGATTGATTTCATGGGCCAGCGCTGCCGACATCTGGCCGAGGGCCGCGAGCTTGGCCGATTGCACCAGACCCTCCTGGGCGGTGCGCAGGTCGCGGGTGCGTTCTTCCACCAGCTGTTCGAGCTCTTCGCGACTACGCTGGCGCATTTTTGCCAGGCGCCAGCGCTGATTGAGGAACAGCAGCAGAAACACCAGTGTCAGCCACAGGCCGGCTGCGGCGAGGGCGGCGTTGCGACTGTCTTCGAACGCCACTTGCGGACGACGCAGCAGGTGCAGCGTCCAGCCCTCGGCGGCCAGCGGCAGGGATTCCCACAGGTAATCCGTCTTGCCGTCCGGACCGTCGACCCGCGCCAGTTCGCTGTTGTCGTCGAAGTGGCGCAACGATTGATAGTCGAGCAGCGTCAGCGGTTGCTTGTCGTATTGGCGGGTGGCCTTGAGCTCGGCCAGGTCGCTGTCACTCAACGGTTTCAATTGGCGATAGCGCCAACCCGGCTGATTGGCGATGAAGATGATGCCGCGTGCATCGCTGACCAGCAGCGTGTCGCTACCCTGGCGCCATTCGCGTTCCAGCTCGGGAAATTCGAGCTTCACCACCATGGCCCCGAGAAACTGCCCGTCGTCGTTGGTCACGGCACTGGAGAGGAAGTAGCCCGGTATCCCGCTGGTCACCCCCACGGCATAAAAACGCCCGGTGCCCTGGGTTCGGGTCTGGTTGAAGTAAGGGCGAAAGCCATAATTGTGGCCGACGTAACTGCTGGGCAAGCGCCAGTTGCTTGCTGCCACGGCGAGTCCGGTGCGATCGAGCAGTTCCAGGGTCGAGGACTCGGCGGCGCCATTGATCTTTTCCAGCTTGCGGTTCAGCACGTCCTGTTGATCAGGGCTGACCGGGCCTTTGAGCGCGTCACGCAGCTGCGGGTCCAGCGCCAGCACCGAGGGCAGGGCGCGGTAGCGTTCGATCAGGGTGTGCAGGGACGTGGCATACAGCGCCAATTGCTGATTGGCACGGGCGGCGTCTTCAACCAGGGACTGGCGCACGGTGTGGCGCATGGCCAGGGTGGCAGCGATGGCGGCACCGGCGATGATCAGCACGGTGTACAGCGCCAGGCGCAGGGATCGGGAAGTCGGCAGCATGCAGTGGACAACAGGAAAAAATGAGGGGGAGCACCATACCATGTGGAGGGCAGTCATCTCTCGCCGGTACCGATGCGCTGGCGCTGGTTTTACCGTGATGGTCGATCCCAGGAGTTTCAGTTTGTTACCAGCCAAAAAAAACCGGCGGGTCGTTGCCGACCGGCCGGTTTTTTGGGGTTTCAGTGCAGCTTACTGCACTTCCACCGCCAGGCTTTCACTGATCTTTTGCTGCCAGATGGCAGGACCGGTGATGTGTACCGACTCGCCCTTGCTGTCGACTGCGACAGTCACTGGCATGTCTTTCACGTCGAACTCGTAGATCGCTTCCATACCCAGCTCGGCGAATGCCACCACGCGGGATTTCTTGATCGCTTGCGCCACCAGGTAAGCCGCGCCGCCCACTGCCATCAGGTAAACGGCCTTGTGGTCCTTGATCGCGTCGATTGCGGTCGGGCCGCGCTCGGATTTGCCGATCATGCCCAGCAGGCCGGTTTGCTCGAGGATCTGACGGGTGAACTTGTCCATGCGCGTGGCGGTGGTCGGGCCAGCCGGGCCTACCACTTCTTCGCGCACCGGGTCGACCGGGCCGACGTAATAGATGAAGCGACCCTTCAGGTCCACCGGCAGGGTTTCACCCTTGTTCAGCATCTCGACCATACGCTTGTGCGCAGCGTCGCGACCGGTGAGCATCTTGCCGTTGAGCAGGACGGTTTCGCCCGGCTTCCAGCTCTGCACTTCTTCCGGGGTCAGGGTGTCGAGGTTGACGCGACGGGCCGACGGACCCGCTTCCCAGACGATTTCCGGGTAGGCGTCCAAAGGTGGCGCTTCCAGGGATGCCGGGCCGGAACCGTCGAGCACGAAGTGCGCGTGACGGGTAGCGGCGCAGTTCGGGATCATGCACACCGGCAACGAGGCGGCGTGGGTCGGGTAATCCATGATCTTCACGTCGAGCACGGTGGTCAGGCCACCGAGGCCCTGGGCGCCGATGCCCAGCTGGTTGACCTTCTCGAACAGCTCCAGGCGCATTTCTTCGATGCGGTTCTGCGGGCCGCGGGCCTTCAGTTCGTGAATGTCGATGGATTCCATCAACACTTCCTTGGCCATCACCGCGGCTTTCTCGGCGGTGCCGCCGATGCCGATGCCGAGCATGCCCGGTGGGCACCAGCCGGCACCCATGGTCGGAACGGTCTTGAGCACCCAGTCAACGATCGAGTCGGACGGGTTGAGCATGGCCATTTTCGACTTGTTCTCGGAACCGCCGCCCTTGGCTGCCACGTCCACTTCCACGGTGTTACCCGGAACGATGGAGTAGTGGATGACGGCCGGGGTGTTGTCCTTGGTGTTTTTACGAGCGCCCGCCGGGTCGGCGAGGATCGAGGCACGCAGGACGTTTTCCGGCAGGTTGTAAGCCCGGCGCACGCCTTCGTTGATCATGTCGTCCAGGCCCATGGTGGCGCCATCCCAACGTACGTCCATGCCTACGCGAACGAAAACAGTGACGATGCCGGTGTCCTGGCAGATCGGGCGGTGGCCGGTGGCGCACATCCGCGAGTTGATCAGGATCTGCGCCATGGAGTCACGGGCCGCTGGCGATTCTTCGCGCAGGTAGGCTTCGTGCATCGCCTGGATGAAATCCACGGGGTGGTAATAGGAAATGAACTGCAGGGCGTCGGCAACGCTCTGAATCAGGTCGTCTTGCTTGATCACGGTCATGAGTCGCGCTCCTCTAAAAGACGGGAACATTCAATAAGGTGCTTGCAGCTTGGGTACTTCGGTCGGTTGCAAGCACCTTTCAAGGCACGCCGGGCATGCTGGCGCGACGCTAAAAAGGCGCGGCAGTATACCGCGCATCAAAGGCAGGTACACGCGCCGGCGGTCAAACCTTGGTCTGATTGTCGTGCCCGATCCCCGTAGGAGCTGCCGAAGGGTGCGATCTTTTGATTTTGTTTTTAAGATCAAGATCAAAAGATCGCAGCCTGCGGCAGCTCCTACAGTGAAATTGTGTCACCCGAAAATTGAATGGTTATTTATCGGCCGCACCACTAAAGTGACATTCGGTCTGTAGAGTAGGACGCTCTGTCAGTCTCCTTTCATAGGGTGAGTCAACGATTGACCCATAACACCATCCAGCGCCTGTTGCTCAAACGTTTTGCCCTCGCAGCCGGCACCTACGCCCTGGCCCTGCTACTGCTGTGGCTGGCGTTTTTTACCGGCCACTACGATGAGCCGCTAGCCAACGTCGCCGTCGGCAGTGGGCTGGTGGTCATCAGCCAGGCGGCGTTGTTCGTGGTGTTTTACAGCGGCTGCAACCTGCGTTTTTCCGACCCCAGCCTGACCGAGACGCAGGTGCTGCTGGGGCTGGGTTGGCAAACCTGGCTGATTGCCAATCTGGATGAGGCTCGTGGCGCGTTTCTGGTGTTCTACGTGCTGATTCTGTTGTTCGGGCTGTTTCATCTGTCGCGCCGTGCATTTGCGCGCTGCGCGTTGCTGGTCTTTTTCAGTTTCAGCGCGATCACGCTTTGGGAGGGCTACCACTTTCAGCTGGCCGACCCGGCGCTGGCCGTATTGCAGGTATGCGTACTGTTCATCGTGCTGGTCTGGCTTGAGCTGTACGCCCGTTACGTCCAGGCCTCCCGCCTGCGCATGCGTCAACGCCGCTTCGCCTTGCAGGCGCACCAGGACACGCTGCGCGGGATGATGCGCCAGCTCGAGGACCTGGTCGCCACCGACGAGTTGACCGGACTGTTCAATCGCCGGCATTTCCTGCGCCTGGCTTCACGCGAACTCAAGGCCATGGACGCCAGCGTCGTGCATGGCCTGGCGCTGATCGACCTCGATCACTTCAAGCGCATCAACGATATTCACGGCCATGCGGCTGGCGATCAGGTGTTGCAGGCATTTGCCGGCGTGGCGTCGGCCTGCCTGCGCGACGGTGATGTCCTGGCGCGCTACGGCGGAGAAGAGTTTGTGGTGTTGCTGCCTGATTGCGATGCCGGGCGATTGACCGCTTGTTGCGAGCGGCTGCGCCTCGCCTTTATCGATGTCGAGCTGATCGGCTTGAAGGTCGGCAGTCTCAGCCTGTCCGCCGGCATGACCCTGCTGTTACCGGGTGATGATCTTGACGAGGCCTTGCAGCGGGCTGACCAGGCGCTTTATCGGGCCAAACGTGACGGCCGCAACCGTTGCGCGGCGGCATGGGAAAACGTCGATGCCTGAGTTGCGCGTTGGTAACCGCCAATGGTCGGTGGCAGCTGGCAGTAATCTGCTTGATGCCCTGAATCAGAACGGCGTGTCGGTGCCTTACAGCTGTCGGGCCGGCAGTTGCCATGCGTGCCTGGTGCAATGCGTGCAAGGGCTGCCGAGCGACAGCCGGCCCGATGCCTTGAGTGCGCTGCAGCGCCAGCAAGGCTGGCGGCTGGCATGCCAGTGCCAGGTGGTCGAGGATCTGCAAGTGCACACCTTCGACCCGCAGCAGGATGGCAGCCCGGCCGAAGTTGCGGCCGTCGATTGGTTGAGCGCCAGCGTGTTGCGCTTGCGCCTCACCCCGCAGCGTCCATTGCGCTATAGCGCAGGTCAGCATCTGGTGTTGTGGGCCGGTAATGTGGCGCGGCCGTATTCCCTCGCCAGCCTGCCGGAGGAAGACCGCTTCCTGGAGTTCCACCTCGATTGCCGCCTGCCAGGTGAATTCAGTGACGCGGCGCGTCAGCTGAGCATTGGTGATCCAGTCCGCCTCGGCGAGTTGCGCGGCGGGGCATTGCATTACGACCCGGATTGGCATGCCCGGCCGTTGTGGCTAATGGCCGCTGGCACCGGCCTGGGGCCGTTGTTTGGCGTGTTGCGCGAAGCGTTGCGTCAGGATCATCAGGGCGCCATCCGTGTCATTCACCTGGCCCATGATGCCAATGAGCATTACCTGGCCAAACCCCTGCAAGCCATGGCCGCCAGTCGTCCGAACCTCAGTGTCGAGTTCTGGACCCCAGCCGGGTTGCCAGCGGCATTGGCGCAAATGCGCCTTGTCTCTCGGCAAACCCTGGCCCTGGTTTGTGGAGCCCCCGACAGCGTTGACGCCTTCGCCCGGCGCCTGTACCTGGCAGGACTGCCGCGTAATCAACTGCTGGCTGATGTGTTCCTGCCCCGTGGTTGAGAGGCTACAGCTCAAGGCAATGGCGGCATTGAACCCAAAAAAGATCGCAACCTGCGGCAGCTCCTACAATGGAATGCATTCCCTGTAGGAGCTGCCGCAGGTTGCGATCTTTTGATCTTTAAAACAAAAAAGCCCCGCCATTCACATGGCGGGGCTTTCGTTTCTCAGCGAGCGGTCACTCAGACCATCGGATCGCCAACGTGCAGGATCTTCATGCCGTTGGTGCCACCGGTGGTGTGGTAGCTGTCGCCCTTGGTCAGGATGACCCAGTCGCCTTTCTGCACGACGCCGCGCTTGACCAGCTCGTCGATCGCCTTCTGGCTGACTTCGTTCGGTGCCAGCGAAGCCGGATCGAATGGAATGGTGTATACGCCACGGAACAGCGCCGCGCGGGCCTGGGCCTCACGGTGTGGAGTGAACGCATAGATCGGCACCGAGGAACGGATGCGCGACATGATCAGCGGGGTGTAGCCACTTTCGGTCAGGGCGATGATCGCCTTCACACCCGGGAAGTGGTTGGCGGTGTACATGGTGGCCAGGGCGATGCTCTCGTCGCAGCGCTGGAACTCCTTGCCAATGCGGTGGCTGGAGGTCTTGCTGGTTGGGTGCTTTTCAGCGCCGACGCAGATTCGCGCCATTGCTTGCACAGCTTCCAGCGGGTACAGGCCGGCGGCACTTTCGGCCGAGAGCATCACGGCGTCGGTGTAGTCGAGCACAGCGTTGGCTACGTCGGACACTTCGGCGCGGGTCGGCATCGGGTTCTGGATCATCGACTCCATCATCTGGGTCGCTACGATCACGGCCTTGTTGTGGCGACGCGCGTGCAGAATGATTTTCTTCTGGATGCCCACCAGTTCGGCGTCGCCGATTTCCACGCCCAGGTCACCACGGGCCACCATTACGGCGTCGGAGGCATTGATCAGGCCGTCGAGGGTTTCGTCGTCGGCTACGGCTTCGGCACGTTCGATCTTCGCCACCAGCCAGGCGGTACCGCCGGCTTCGTCGCGCAGTTGACGGGCGTATTCCATGTCGGCGGCGTCGCGCGGGAAGGACACGGCGAGGTAATCGACCTGCATTTCGGCAGCGAGCTTGATGTCTGCCTTGTCTTTCTCGGTCAGGGCCGGTGCCGTCAGGCCACCACCGCGACGGTTGATGCCTTTATGGTCCGACAGCGGGCCGCCGATGGTCACGGTGCAGTTCAGTTCGGTAGCGGTGGCGGTGTCGACACGCATCACCACGCGGCCGTCGTCGAGCAGCAGCTCGTCACCTACACCGCAGTCCTTGACCAGGTCCGGGTAGTCGATGCCAACCACTTGCTGGTTGCCTTCGGTCAGGGGATGGCTGGTGGAGAAGGTGAATTGATCACCGATCTTCAGCTCGATCTTCTTGTTGGCGAATTTGGCGATACGGATTTTCGGGCCTTGCAGGTCACCCAGCAGGGCAACGAAGCGGCCGTGCTTGGCAGCGAGGTCACGCACCAGCTTCGCGCGAGCCTTGTGCTCGTCGGGGGTGCCGTGGGAGAAGTTCAGGCGGGCTACGTCCAGGCCAGCCAGGATCAGCTGTTCGAGAACTTCCGGCGAGTTACTGGCCGGGCCAAGGGTGGCGACGATTTTGGTACGACGGACGGACATGCAAAGACTCCTGAGTTCAAGCGCTGAGTGAGGCTACTATGCTCTTGGGGTGTAGTCATTGTTCATGTGCACTACTTATTCGTTTGATTCTTTGAATGAACACTTTTGCTGACCTGCCACCTGAAGATTTTCGTCCACGGGTCGATACAGAGCTCAAGTCAGGAGAACTCCCATGCGATTCGTGCTCATAGCCGTCCTTGCCCTCAGTGTCGTGGGCTGCACCCGTTGGTCGATGAACCACCATTTGAACCTTGCCTATAGCGCCTATGACCGTGGCAATTGCGAGCAAGTAACGCTCGAGCTGTCCAAAGTTGAACGCGCCAGCCGCGCGCGTCCTTATGTATGGCCAGAAGTGTCAATGTTGCGCGGATTGTGCCTGGAACGGCAAAAACTGTTTGTCGATGCGGCGCAAACCTACCAGTTCATCATTGCTTCGTATCCGCAAAGTGAATACGCGTATCGTGCCCAGGCTCGCCTGGAAACCTTGCAAGCACTCAATCACTACCCGCTGCGAAGTTCGGCGACGGTACGTCCAACCCGCTTCTGATTACGCTTCTCATCTGGTGGCTGGCTCGCCGGCGACGGTGAGCTATAGTCGAATAGATCGGTTTGGAGCCTTGTCTGCAAACCGACGTAACACCTGTGATCGGCAGGAGTAAGCGGCAGCGGTTCATGGACTGTCGCACCAGGATCGGGGAGAGCGTGCCCATCGCCTGTCTATCAGGCCGGCCCGTTCCGAAGCATTAGTGCGGCCCTGCTTAAGGGCCTGGCATAGCGAATTCAGCATGTTCACTGACCGCCGGATCGAGCGGCATCAACTGCCGTATTTTCTGAAAGTGTTCAACCGCATTACCGACAAGCCCGTTGGCTATCTTGGCAACGTCTCCGAAGACGGGCTGATGCTTATCAGTCAATTGCCGATGATGATCGGCGTGGATTTCGATTTGCGCCTGAAAATCCCCGCGAGCAGCGGGTGCATGCAGGTCATCGATCTGCGGGCGTGTTGCCTGTGGTGCCATGAAGACGCAACTCCTCACTACTATGACGCCGGGTTCAGCCTGCAACGGGCACCCCCGGAGTATGGGCAACTGGTGGAGGCATTGAGGCAGTACTTCAGTTTTCAGCCCTTGCCGGCGTCTGCCTGATGCCGCATGTGTTGCGCTTGGAGCGTTGTTAAATTGTCCCTGCTTTTTTCCAGCTCAAGTACCGGGTGACCAACTCGGGGCCCAACGCCTCGGGTTGCCCATCCACTACCGGTACTCCGTGGGCGATCAAGCGCTCATGGAGTGCTGCGCGCGAATTTAGGTATTCGACCGTCCCGCAATAGGCCAACGCCTCTGACAAGGTTTGAACCGGCAATAGTCGCGTCGTATCCAGGACGTTCTCACGCAAGCTTGCGACCAACACCTGGTGCTGCTTGCTCAAGCGCTTGACGGCAGTCAGCAGTTCATCATCGTCTTCATCGCGCAGGTTGGTGACCAGCAGCACCAGCGCCCGCCGTTTCTGCCGGGACAGCAGTTGGCTGGCAGCGGCTTGATAATCGGCGCTGCGTTGAGTGCTGTTCAGATCGTAGACCGAGTTGAGCAGCACGTTGAGCTGGCCAGCGCCTTTCACCGGGGCGAGGAAGCGCGGATGATCACTGGCAAAGGTGCAGAGGCCTACCGCATCCCCTTGGCGCAGCGCGACGTAGCTCAACAACAGGCAGGCATTGAGCGCATGATCGAAATGCGCCAGCTCGCCGTCCTGGCTGCGCATGCGTCGACCGCAATCGAGCATGAAGATGATCTGTTGGTCACGCTCGTCCTGGTACTCCCGGGCAATGGGTGTGCGTTGGCGGGCAGTGGCTTTCCAGTCGATCTGGCGCAGGCTGTCACCCTCGCGAAATTCCCTTAGCTGATGAAACTCCAGGCCCAGGCCACGTCGTTGGCGCTGGCGAACCCCGAGTTGGCTGAGCCAGTTGTCCACCGCCAACAGTTGGCCGCCGTAGAGTCGGGCGAAGTCGGGATAGACCCGGGTGCTGTCAATCACGCTCAGCAGGCGTTTGCCGTGCCATAGCCCCAATGGACTGGGCAGGCTGATTTCGCAGTTCTCGAAGCTGAAGTGGCCGCGCTTGAGCGGGCGCAGGCGATAGTCGACGCCGCTGTGCTGGCCGGGTTGAAGTTTCACCGACAGCGGCAGGTTCTCGAAGCTCAGGCCGTCGGGTACGTGGTCGTAGAGCTGGATGCTCAGTGGCAGGGAAAAGTCGTGCTCGACTTGCAGTCGCACGACACTCCAACGGCCGAGGGCCAGGCTGCCGGGCAGTTGACGTTGTGCGCGGGGCGACGGCAGGCGCTTGAGACGGATGGCGTCGATTATTGCCAGGGCCAAGAGAGCCAGGAGCAAGCCCCAGCTGATCGAGAACAGCGTTGATGGAACGGCGATGTCCAATGCGTGCAATGTGCCCAGAATGAGACCGATGCCCAGCAAGGTCGCAAGCCAGGCCAGTAGCAGGCGCGAGGGTTTCACAGCCTTGGCGCCGGTACTTGATCGAGCAGTTGCCGCAACACCTGATCGACGTCCAGCCCTTCGATATCCAGTTCCGGCGCTATGCGCACACGATGGCGCAGAACGGCCAGGGCGCAGCCTTTTATGTCGTCAGGGATCACAAACTCGCCACCGCGCAACAATGCCCGTGCCCTTGCGCAGCGCACCAGCGCAATGGACGCCCGAGGCCCGGCACCGAGGGTCAGGCCGGGCCAACTGCGGGTGGTGCGGGCCAGGCGTACGGCATAGTCGAGGACCTGGTCGTCCAGCGGCAAATCGCTGGCAATGCGCTGCAAGGCCAGGACCTCCCTGGCTTGCAGCACCGTGCGCAGCGGTTGCACATCGAGCATGTCGGCCCGGGTCGAGCGGCTGACCTGGCGCACCATGTCCAACTCCTGCTCCGCGTCGGGGTAGTCCATGCGCACCTTGAGCATGAAGCGATCGAGTTCGGCTTCCGGCAACGGGTAAGTGCCTTCCTGTTCGATGGGGTTTTGCGTGGCGAGCACCATGAATGGCTGCGCGATGGGCAGGGCGCGGCCTTCGAGGGTGACTTGGCGTTCCTGCATGGCTTCGAGCAGCGCGGCCTGGGTTTTTGCCGGGGCACGGTTGATCTCGTCGGCGAGCAACAGGTTGGTGAACAACGGTCCCTTGCGCAGCTTGAATTGCTCGGTCTGCAAGTCGTACACCGCATGCCCGGTGACATCGCTTGGCATCAGGTCCGGCGTGAACTGGATACGCGCGAATTCGCCGCCGAAACAACGTGCCAGCGCCCTGACCAACAGCGTCTTGCCCAGCCCCGGCACGCCTTCGAGCAATACATGGCCGCCAGCAAGCAGGGCGGTGAGAACGTCGTCGATGACGGTGTCCTGGCCGATCACGGCTTTTTGCAATTCATGGCGCACCGCCTGGGCCAACTGGCAGGCACGCTGGCGTTGCCGGATGGCGTGGTCGATTGCATCGGGCTCGATCGGTTGACTCATAACGCATTCCTCAAGGTTTGCAGGTGGGCGACCTGGCGGCTGAATTCAGCACTGGAAAACCGCTGTTTTGACCGCGGGCCCATGGCTTGGCTGATTGCGTCTGCGGGCTGGCCGCTCAGACGGGCGAGCACCCGCCATTGTTCGGCGACATCGAGTTGTTCATAGCCAGGATGACGATGTCTCACGCGGCGCAGTATGTCTTGCTGCAAGGCCTGCAACAGGCTGTCCTGGCCACTGTGTCGCAACATGAAATCGGCGCTGGCGCGCAGGTGTTCCTGCAATTGGCGGCGAGCTTTGGCTTGCGGTTGCAACAGTGGCCCATGGCGCACGCCGAAGTGCCAGCAACCCAGGCCGATCAGGGCGGCCAAGGCGACCAACGCCTGGGGGAAATGGCGCAGCAGCAGTGTCAGCAGGCTGTCGTGCTCGGTATTGAACAGCAGGGTCACTCCGGTATCGGCGGTCAGGTACCAGAGCAGCCAGGCGTTGTCGTATTGATCGATGGCCGGGGTTTTCCACAGGTCGGCGTCGGTCACCACAATTATCGAGCCAAGCCCGTGGTTCAGTTGCATCATATGGGTTGCCTTGGCACTGTTGGCCCAGGCCTGGGCGAGGTTTTTCGGGTCTTCGAGATGGAACGTGGTATCGAAGCCGGCGTAGGCCGGTGCGTCTTCATCATCCAGATAGAGTTTGGTCAGTTGTGGGTAGGGATCATCCGGAGTGTCGGGCGGTGGGTCCTTGAGGTCTTTGCTCAGCGACTGTTGCAGTTGCACCCGATCCAGCAACAGGTCATTGCTTTGCCCGGTCTTTTCATCCCACAGCGACTGGGCAACGAACAGCAGGCGCCCGCCAGCTTGGGTCCAGGCCAGCACCTGATCGATCTGCCTGGGCGTCATGTTGTAGCGATCGCCTAGCAACAACAGGCTGTGATGCTGCGGCGCGAGGGTTGGCAGGATATCGAGGCTGTTGGCATGGCTGACATTCAGGCCCTGCTTGCGCAAGAAAAGCTCGGCGGCCAGGTACGGATTGGCCAGGGCTTCAGGCGCCGGGCCATGGTCGATTTCGGCCGGATAGGGCGTTGCCTTCAGGTACAGATAAATCATCAACACGGCCAGCAGGACAGCCGTCATCGTGCTGATGAATGGCCAGGCGCGCCGGTTCAATGGGGGATTCCCGAGTCAAATACGCCACGCCAGCCGTTACACAGTTCGCGCTGTACATGCGCGGGTGGCAATTGGTGCCCATAGGCCATGTTTTGCCAGTGCACGGTCAGGTCTTTGCTGAAGGCCAGCAGGGCCGGTTGCTGTAGTTGTTCGATGCGTTCAAGCACCTGGCCTTCGGTGTCGGCGGCTTTGAGTGGCATGTCGAAATCGTGCAAGAGGCGGCTGAGCAGGGCGCGATAGAGCAAGCCAAGCGCTGCACGCGGGTTGTTCTGCCAGAGGCTTTCGGCACTGGAGGCGATGTCGCAGGGCAGGGTCTCGCGGCTGAGGTCAAGGCCAAATACCTGAGGGGCAGGCGGGTGGGGGGCTTTTTTAGCGGGACGCGGTCGACGGCTGACGAATGCCTGCAACCCCTCACGGTAGTACCAGATCAAGCCCCCGATGGCGGTGATCACGGCTGCCCACAGCACAACTTCGATCAGCGTGGCCAACGCGCCGAAGTCGCGGTTATCAATCATCTGGAGCAGCGCCTTTAACCATTGGGGTGTGTGGTCTTCATTCGCGCCTTGGTCCGCGGCCTGGTTTTCGCCAAATCGATAGCGGGTGACGGTTTCCCTGTTCTTGAACGGAGGCTGGTCGAGGATGGCCTTGATGCTGTCCCTGGACCCCTGGCTGGTCAGTGGTTGCTGCAGCAAGCGCGGACTGTCGGGCGTCGCAAGCGCCGACTCGGACGCCATGGCGGTGGGGGTGATCGGCAGCAGCAAGGTCGCCGCCAGTAACAGGGCAAGGGTTGCTTCGCTCAAACGACGGGACAGGCTGCGAAACACCAGCTCGATATCCCAGGCTTCGAGCGCGGTGCGTCGGTTCAGGTACAGGCTGAAGCCTGCGGCCACGTAGACCGGTTCCCAAACCACCAGCACCAGGACGTAGAAACCATTGGACAGGTGCTCCAGCCAGCGCCAGTCCTGCGTTGCGGCGCTGACCAGCGACTGCCAGCTCCAGTCCAGGGCGACCTGTTGTGGCAGCAGCAGATAAAACAGCACCATCAAACCGATCCATAACGCGCCTTCCAGGTGCGCACCCATCACGGTCAGCCAACGTGCCGCGCTGGCGTCACGTTGCAACAACACTTGCAACCGCTGTTGGCGCGCATCACCGCTCAGGCCTTCGAGCTGTAACACGGGCAGCGTGAAGCTGCGACTCAGGCTCAGGCGTCGCCAGGTCAGGCTGGCCAGCAGTTGTGGCTTGAGCAACCGTGGCCACTGATAAAGCGCCTGCTTGAGGGTGGGCGTGTCTGCAAAAATGGCTTTGGAAAGGATGTACAACGGCAAGCGTTCAAACGCCGGTTTCAGCCACCAGAAGATGAACACGGCCAAGGTCGGCGAATCCCACAGCAACCAGGTGAGCAGCGCGAAAACCGGCAAGGTGACAATCGCCCAACTGCTCATCAGCAGGCGCCGGTGGCGCTGGCTCAACAGCACGCCCAGGTCAATGGCTTCCCAGGTCGGTCTTGGGCGAATGACCACAGTGGTGTCACTCAGGCGCATGGTGCGTCCGTCCGGCGAATATCAAGTAAATCGCCACCAGCACCCAGAGGGCCGCACCGACCAGGTATTTGGTCAGGGGGGCCGGTGTCGTCATCGACGACCAGTAGGCTTCTATAAAGGCCGCAATCAGCAGAAACAACATGACGCCGCAAATCAGCAGAACACTCTTGCGGGCCGCCAGGCGCAAGGCTTCGGCGCGGGGCAGGCGGCCTGGTGCAATCAACGCCCAACCCAATTGCAGGCCGGCGGCACCCGCCAGGGCAATGGCCGTCAACTCAAAGGCACCGTGACCGACCACGAACGACCAGAAGCTTTGCCCGTAGCCGATATGCGTCAGGTGTCCGGCGACCGCGCCGATCATCAAGCCGTTGAAGAACAGGAAAAACGCGCTGCCCAGGCCGAACAGCAATCCGCTGGCGTAGGTCTGAAAGGCGATCCCGATGTTGTGCATGATGTAGTAGCCGAACATCGCCCAGTCTTCACTGGCCGCACGCTCCATGGAGCGTCCCAGGTGACCGGCATCGGGGTCGTACATGCTTTGCATGTCGCTGACCTGATCGGCCGGAATCAGGTTGTAGACCAGTTCCGGAAACAGATAAACCAGCCCTGCAATTGCGAACAGGCTGCCGAAAAACATCAGGCTGGCAGCGAGCACGAAGCGCCA
Source organism: Pseudomonas sp. PSB11 (assembly GCF_014596605.1). NCBI lineage: Bacteria > Pseudomonadati > Pseudomonadota > Gammaproteobacteria > Pseudomonadales > Pseudomonadaceae > Pseudomonas > Pseudomonas sp. PSB11. Next base: position 46,594 of record NZ_NOIO01000029.1, on the reverse strand, counting down.
TTGTTCACGTACCAGCCGGGGGAAGCCCGCCAGGATGAAACCCAGTGCATGGGCTCCAAAATGGCTGCGATGTCGATACAGCTGCTGATGCCCACGCAACACTTGTTGCTGCAATGCGTCATTCAGGAAACTGCTGTAACCGCGCTCGCGGGCCAGCGCCAGGTGTTGGCAGATGCGCCGATAATCGGCCAGAAAATTGTCGGCCCCTTTGGCTTTGCTGTCCTGCTCCAGCTTGTCCAGCAGCAGGGAGAACTGCTCCCATTCAGCCATGTGCCGATGTTCGAAAAGGCTTTGTTTCATGTCGGACCCAACAAGCCGTGTGCAATGCCGTTGAGTTCGGCCACGGCGCGGGGAGCCGGAACCTGCAAGGGGCGCGCGAGGATCGAGGCCAGCTCATTGACCCTGGCATCGGACAGTCCGGCCTGGCGTTCGGCAAAACCGAGGATGGCACGTTGCTCGGTCAGTGTCAGGGCAAAAGGAGGACGACGGGGTTGCGAGGGTGGGAGTTGGGGACGGGTAAGCGGCTGCTCGCGGTAGACCACCAGCGTGCCGGCGGCCAGGTCACCGAGGCGCTTGAAATTGGGGTGTTGCAGGCAACTGATAGCGCCGAGAAAGTAGCCAAACGGCAACATGTCGACAAATCGCAGCAGGTTGCGCAACAGTGACGTTGACCAGTCTATAGGCGTGCCATCGTCCTGAATGACCCGCAGGCCCATCCATTGTTTGCCCGGTGAGCGCCCCTGGTTGAAGACTTCGAACAGCACCATGTACCACCAGCTCACGCCGAAGAGCAGGATCGAACCCAGTCCCGCACCGAGTTTCCCGAGCATTGCCAGGGCGATGAACATCAGGCCCAGGATCAACCCGCGTATCGCCAGGTCGATGGAAAACGCCATTGCGCGCACCATCAAGCCGGCCGGTCGCAGCGGCAAGTCTATGCCTTCGGGCGTTTCCACCTGATACCGCGTGTCCAGTGGTGGTGGCAGCGTTGCTTTCCGTGGCAGTGCTGTGGTGTCGAGCATGGGCAACCTGATGGTGTGGCCTGATCGGTTTGTCTCTTCACCGGATGCTAGCAGCCTCGCCGGAAAAAACGACATAACTATGTATTGCATATTACGTGGCCAGGGGTGATTCAATGGCACGATTGCTGGCCGGAGCGGGACGGGAACGCCTAGACTTCGCCAATCTTCAGTTCAGGAATAGCCCGTGACCTCCATCTTCTGGTACGACTACGAAACGACGGGTATCAATCCCCGTTGCGACCGCCCACTGCAAATGGCGGGGTTGCGTACTGACTTCGAGCTCAATGAAATCGACGAGCCTGTCAATCTCTTTTGCCGGCCCAGCGACGATATCCTGCCGCATCCCGCGGCTTGCGCAATCACCGGCATCACGCCCGCCCAACTGGCCGAGGACGGGTTGAGCGAAGCCGACTTCATGACCCGGGTGCATGCCCAACTGGCGGCGCCGGGTACTTGCGGCGCCGGGTACAACACCTTGCGTTTCGACGATGAGATGACTCGCTACAGCCTGTACCGCAATTTTTTCGACCCCTATGCGCGGGAGTGGCAGGGTGGTAACAGTCGCTGGGACCTGATCGATGTCGTTCGCGCAGCCTATGCGTTACGCCCCGATGGCCTTGTCTGGCCGACAGACGAAGAAGGGCGAGTGACACTCAAGCTCGAACGGCTGACCGCCGCTAACGGGATCGATCATGGCAGCGCCCACGAAGCGCTGTCGGACGTTCGCGCCACGATTGCCCTGGCGCGCCTGATCCGGGAAAAACAGCCAAAGTTGTATGACTGGTTGTTTCAGCTTCGCAGTAAGCAAAAGGTTCTGGACCAGGTGCGCTTGCTGCAACCGATGGTGCATGTTTCAGGGCGCTTTTCTGCTGCGCGCAACTATGTCGGCGTAGTGTTGCCCTTGGCCTGGCACCCACGCAATAAGAACGCACTGATTGTTTGCGACCTGCACCTCGACCCGCAGGGTTTGCTCGATCTCGATGCCGAAACCTTGCGCCAGCGTTTGTATACCCGCCGCGACGAGCTGGCAGAAGGTGAATTACCCGTACCGCTCAAGCTTATCCACATCAATAAATGCCCCGTGGTCGCGCCGTTATCGGTTCTTCGACCCGCAGATCAGCTGCGCTTGGGGATGGATGTTGCGCTCTATCAGCAACGTGCACTGCGGCTAAGTGACGCGCAGCAGGATTGGCAAGCTAAAGTTCTGGCGATTTATGCCCGGGAAGATTTTTCCTCGAGCGAGGATCCTGAGCAACAGTTATACGACGGATTTATCGGGGACCGTGATCGGCGTTTATGCGAGCAAGTCAGAACAGCCGACCCGCTGCAATTGGCGCAACAGCAATGGCCTTTCGATGATGAACGTTTACCGGAGCTATTGTTTCGATATCGAGCACGTAACTTTCCCGATACCTTGAATCTCGACGAGCAAGAACGCTGGCGAATATTCTGTCAGAAACGTCTATCAGTGCCTGAATGGGGCGCGCCAAATACCCTGGATAGTTTTACAGAGGCGGCAGCCCAGTTGGCCCTTACAGCTACATCGTTGCAGCAGGCGGTTCTCAATGATTGGCGGGAATATGTTCAGGGTCTTCGCAATCGTTTGAATCTTTGAAATCGAAAATGCCCCGGGGCTAAACTCCGGGCATAAAAAAACGCCAGCGTATGCTGGCGTTTTTTTGTCGCAATTGATCCGCGACAAGCGCGTGAGCTTAGCCCAGCAGGGTAGCCCAGCCTTCAACCACGTCACCGCCCCACTTGGCTTTCCACTCTTTCAGTGTTTTGTGGTTGCCACCTTTGGTCTCGATGACTTCGCCGTTGTGCGGGTTTTTGTATTGTTTAACTTTGCGAGCACGCTTGGTGCCAGTAGTTTTTACTGCACCGCCACGTGGCGCTTTGGTTTTGGCTTCTGGATCCAGCAGCGCGATGATGTCGCGCAGGGACTTGGAATATTCGCCCATCAGGGTGCGCAGTTTGCCTTCGAATTCCAGCTCGGTCTGCAGTTTGTCGTCTTGGGACAGATTCTTCAAACGGGCTTGCAGCTCTTTGATAGCTTCTTCGGTGGCGCGATATTCGTTGATCAAGGACATGATTACTACCTTATGTAGGGCGCTGGATGGCAGGTGACAGTGCGGCAATAATAGTCAGGCTGTTTCATCAAGTAAACATTAAACCTGAGTTTATTTAATTAAATTCCAGTGAGTTCAGCGCACATTGGAGGCGCACTTAAATAATGCGCCGCCTGTGCTACAGATATTTACAAATCAGTGCTGGTCGATGGCCAATTAGGGGCGTTCGCCTGGTGCTATGCGAACGTTGGCGCAGGCCGTTGGGGAAGGCGGCGTGTCATCAATACTGCAGTTTTGCTGCACAATCGCTAGAATGCCCGCCTTTGCGAAGTTCTGGAGTTTCCCCCTCATGCGCACTTTTCGGCTGGTGATTTCTTGCCCGGACCGCGTCGGCATCGTTGCCAAAGTCAGTAACTTTCTGGCGTCACATAACGGCTGGATCACTGAAGCGAGCCACCACTCGGACAATCTCAGTGGTTGGTTCTTCATGCGTCACGAAATTCGTGCCGACTCGCTGCCTTTCGGGATCGAAGCCTTGCGCGAAGCCTTTGCGCCGATTGCCGAAGAGTTCTCGATGGACTGGCGTATTACCGATACCGAGCAGAAGAAGCGCGTCGTGTTGATGGCCAGCCGCGAGTCTCACTGCCTCGCCGACTTGCTGCATCGCTGGCACAGCGATGAACTGGATTGTGAAATCGCCTGCGTGATTTCCAACCACGACGACCTGCGCAGCATGGTCGAATGGCACGGCATTCCCTACTACCACGTACCGGTTAATCCCCAGGACAAGGAGCCGGCATTTGCCGAGGTCTCGCGCCTGGTCAAGCAGCATGATGCCGAAGTGGTCGTATTGGCCCGCTACATGCAAATCCTGCCGCCTGAGCTGTGCCGTGAATATGCGCACAAGGTCATCAACATCCACCACAGCTTCCTGCCGTCGTTCGTCGGTGCCAAGCCGTACCACCAGGCTTCCCTGCGCGGGGTAAAGCTGATCGGCGCTACTTGCCACTATGTGACTGAAGAGCTGGACGCCGGCCCGATCATCGAGCAGGACGTGGTGCGTGTCAGCCACAGCGACAGCATCGAAGACATGGTGCGCTTCGGTCGAGATGTCGAGAAAATGGTGCTGGCCCGTGGCCTGCGTTACCACCTGGAAGACCGGGTACTGGTACACGGCAACAAAACCGTGGTGTTCTGACCGCTGCACGACAGGGTTGAAATTCGAAGGGCCTGGGCGTTCAATCGCACAGGCCCTTCGCCGTTTCTGCACCGAGGACATGAGCATGGCCGATCCACTGGATAAAGCCACCTGCAAGGCACCCGCCACCTTGGGTGAGGGTTGCTTGAGTCGGTACGACCCCGATGAACTGAGCCCTGAAGATGGCACGGAGTTTTCGGGGGCTGCCGAGTTGTGGGAGGCGTTGCAGCTAGAGCCTGGGCCTACGGATACACATTCTTCATGAGCTTCTTGAGCAATGGTCGGCCCAGCATCAGTAAAAACACCGGTCCACCCACCAGCAAATAAAAGTAATAGGTCACTGCCCGCCAGATCAGAATGGCGGCCGCCGCCGTGGATTTACCCACCATGGGCGCCAACAGTGCCGCTGACGTCAGTTCAGCCGCCCCCGCACCGCCTGGCAACAGGCTGAACTGCCCCGCACTCAATGAAACCATCTGGATCAGGAAGCTCCAGGCCCACTGCAAGTCCGCGCCGAGCCCGCGCAGCGCCAGGTACAACACGCTGTAACGCAAGATCCAATGCACGCACGTCAAGCCAAACACGGTGATCAATGTCTGCGGGGGTAACTTCAGGGTGTCGGTAAACGCCGCCAGGAAGTGCAGGAGTTTGCGTGCCCAACGCATGCGGGTCGAGGGCTCGACGTTGAGGCGTGCCAGCAGTCGGCCCCCCATACGGATTACCAGGCGGTGATAGCGCGCCACCACCACGCAACTGACCAGCCCACCCAACATCGACAGGGCACTGATGAGCAGCAACCACGCCATGTGCTGGCTGAGATGCTGGAACAGGGCGTAAATCAGAATGCCGGTCAATGCGCAGAGAAAAAACAATAGATCGCTCAATTGGTCCATGGCAAACACGGCGCTGCCCTTGGCCGGTCGCACGCCATTGCGCGCCAGCAAGGCCATGATGGTCAGTGGCCCGCCGCTGCCACCCGGCGTGGCGCAATAGGCAAATTCGGCGGCCATCACCACGCCAAGGCTCTTGACCGGGCTGACCTTGTCGCGCTGATCGCCCAGCAACAGGCGCAAACGCAGGGTATTGACCACCCAACACAGCAAGATCATGCCGAGCATGACCAGCAAACTGCTCAGTGGGAAGTCATTGAGCCGTGACCAGGTTTCGCTGCCGCCCAGGAGCCAGGGAATCAGTAACGCGGCGAGTAGACCGATGCACAGCAGGATCGAGCGGCTCATGCCGCACGCCCCATGCGCTGGCTCTGCAGGGCCAGCCAACGGGTCTTGGTCATGGGTACGCGGCCCTCATCGATCAGGCGCTTGAGGGTTTGCAGCCAGTATGTACGCGAGAACTCATGACGCATGTCCACCGGGTGCAGGCCCAGTCGTATTACCGGCGCCGTTCGCCAGCGCTGTTCGAGTTGCTGGCTGACCAGTTTCGATACGCCACGCCGCCAGGCACTGCGCGCACTCCAAACCAGTCCGGGGGCATCGATTGCAGTGAAATCAGGCAGGCGAAACAGATGCCGGGCGTCACTGGTGTAATCCAGCGGTAATTGGCGCAAGGCCTGGCGCGTGCCTTCGCTCATCAACCAGGCGGGAGCGACGAAACCCTGGAGCGGCCAATCGTATCGCTGGAACATTTCAATGCCGGCGTGCAAGCGGTTGAGAGCGGCTTCGCGAGACAAACTGTAGAACTCGCCTTCGTGGGTGTAGATCCGGCGCATGAACCAGTCGCGGGGGTTGCTCGCCTTCGGCGCGTCATCGCAGTGAAAATAACCATGCAGCACCAGTTCATCGCCGCGCTCGAGCCGTGCGCCGAGCTGGCGACAAAATTGCGGTTGGGCTCGCAAGTCGAACTGTTTGTGGAAGTCCGGCACAACAAGCCAGGTGATCGGCACGCTGCCAAGCGCATCGACGGCGTCGATAAAGGGCTGGTAATCGGCCCAGGTCGGTGGCGCGACATCGTGCAGTACCAGCAGCAGGCTCGGGGCGCTCATAGGTTCAACCATTGGCCGCTCGCGGCCATTGGCTGCCGAGGACGGCGTGATAATGGCCGAGCAGGCTGTTGACCACCGCGTCCCAAGCGTAATACCGCTCGACATGGCGTCGGGCTTGCTGGCCGAGGGCTACGCTGCCCTGGCTGAACAGTTCGCGCACGGCGTTGGCCATGGCCAACGGATCGTTGGGGGCGCACAAGACGCCACATTGATCGGTGATGATTTCCTCAAAGGCGCCCGCAGCCACCGCCACCACGGGGATACCGCAGGCCATGGCTTCGAGGGTCACCAGGCCAAAGGTTTCCTGATCACCGGCATGCAGCAACGCGTCGGCACTGGCCATCAGGCGGGCGACTTGGGTGGCAGGGCGGAACCCGTCGATGACCGTGACGTTTCCCGGCACAGAGGTCGGCATCGACGAACCGACCAGCAGCAAGTGATAGCGTCGGCCCAGGCGCTTCATGCATTCGAGCAGCACCGGCAGGTTTTTCTCCTTGGAACCGCGCCCCGCGAAGATCAATAGATGAGTGTTTTCGTCCAGGCCCAGCTCGGCCCGAAGGTCGCTGTCCCGTTCATCGGGATGAAACACCTGGAGATCGACCCCCAGGGGCTGCACGAACACGTTCTTCACGCCAAGGCCGGTCAGTTTATCGGCCATGACCCTGCTCGGTGCCAGTACCCGGTCGAAGTTTCCGTAGAGCTTGCTGACATAGGCCTCGACGTTTGGCGTGACCCAATTGCCCATTCGATTGCGGGCCAGCAGTGGCAGGTCGGAGTGATAAAAGCCGATGACGGGCACATCCAGTTGGCGACGGGCGTCCAGGGCCGCCCAGGCGGTGAGGTAGGGGTCGCCGACTTCAATCAACTCGGGCTGCAGATCCTGCAGGACGTTGCGCCAGGGCGCGAGACGCAGAGGGAAGCGATAACCTTTGCCGAAAGGCAGGGCGGGAGCCGGAACCGTATAAATGCCATCCTGTTCGCTGAGAACGGCCCCCGGTATCAACACGCTGTGGCGGATACCGGGCCTGGTGCACAGGCGATGATGCTTGGCATCCAGATAAGTGCGTACGCCACCGCTGGCAGGGGCGTAGAACATGGTTATGTCAGCGATATGCACGATGAACATTCCTCCGGTCCGTTGTTCTCCTTGGTTGACCTTAATGAAGAATAGATGTTCGGTCAGGATTTGGCGGGGATGGGGAGGGGAGGGTGTATGGAGGGATTGGTGTCAGGGTATTTCTCTTCGCGGGCGAGCCGGATCGCCGCCCGCGAAGAGGCCAGTCAAAACGCTAGATGCGGAAGCTGCCCACTAGCTGCTTCAATCGCGCGGCCTGCTGCTCAAGGTCCGTACATGCACGCAACGTTGACTGCAGGTTTTCTACACCTTCCTGGTTCAGGGTGTTGATTTCGGTGATGTCGACATTGATCGACTCGACCACGGCAGTCTGTTCCTCAGTGGCGGTTGCCACCGACTGGTTCATGCCGTCGATTTCACCGATGCGTTGCGTCACGCTGCTCAGGCGCTCGCCGGCCAGGTTGGCAATTTCCACGCTGTCCTGACTGTGGCGCTGACTGTCGCTCATCGTGCTAACCGACTCGCGGGCGCCGACTTGCAGCTCTTCGATCATGGTCTGAACCTGCTGCGCCGATTCCTGGGTGCGATGCGCCAGGTTTCGCACTTCATCGGCCACCACGGCAAATCCACGCCCGGCTTCACCGGCCCGTGCCGCTTCAATGGCGGCGTTGAGCGCCAGCAGGTTGGTTTGCTGGGAAATGCTGGTGATGACCTCAAGAATCTGACCAATGTTCACGGTTTTGCTGTTGAGCGATTCGATGTTGCTGCTCGAGGCGCTGAGCATGTTCGACAGTTGGTTCATGGCGGCAATGCTGCGGTCCACCACTTGCTGGCCGTCTTCGGCCAGGTTGCGGGCATCGCTGGCCTGGCTCGACGCTTGCGCGGCATTGCGGGCGATTTCCTGGGCGGCGGCACCGAGCTGGTTGATCGCCGCTGCCACGCTGTTGGTGCGCGACGCCTGCTGGTCGGAGTTGTACATCGACGAGTTCGAGGCGGCGACCACACGTAATGCCACTTCATTGACCTGGCCCGTGGCCGAGGACACTTCGCGGATCGATCCGTGGATACGTTCCACGAAGCGGTTGAACGCGGTGCCGAGGTTACCGAACTCGTCGTTGTTCTGGATCACCAGGCGTTTGGTCAGGTCGCCTTCGCCGTCGGCGATGTCGGCCATGGCCCGGGTCATCACGTGCAGCGGCTGAATCAACAGGCGGATCAGCATGCCCAGCAGGGCGATGATGATGGCGACGGCGATCACCGTGGCAATCACCGCTGAGGTGCGGAATTCGCTGAGCATCGAGAAGGCCTTGTCCTTGTCCACCGACAGGCCGATGTACCAATTGACCGACGGCAGGCCCTTGATCGGGGTAAAGGTGACGATGCGGGTCTTGCCGTCGACCACGATTTCACTGAAGTCGCGGCTGATGCGCGGGGTATTTTGCGGGTATGCCTCGCCCAGGGACTTCATGACCAGGGCTTTGTCCGGGTGGACCAGGATCTTGCCGTCGGCGCTGACCAGAAATGCGTAGCCCATGCCGTCGAAATCCCGGGCGCTGAGGGTATCGATCAAGGTTTGCAGGCTGAGGTCGCCGCCCACTACGCCCACGCCTTGCCCGGCTTTCGTCGAGGCCATGGCCAGGGAAATGATCGTTTGTCCGGTCGCCGCATCGACATAGGGTTCGGTCAGGGTCGGCGTGCTGCTGTTTTGCGCACCCTTGTACCAAGGGCGAACCCTGGGGTCGAAACCGTCCGGCATCTTCGCATCCGGACGGATGGTGAATTGCCCGGTAGCGTCGCCCAGGTAGGACGCCATGAACGTCGACGTCAGAGCTTTCTGTTCCAGCAGGGCGGCGACGTTGGCTTGTTCCGGGTTGATGGCAATGTTTTGCGAGAGGTTCTCGATCAGCAGGATACGGCCGGTCAGCCAGGTCTGGATATTGCTGGCGGTGACGTCGCCCATCTCGTTGAGATAGTTGTCCAGGTCTTCGCGGATGGCATTGCGCTGTAAATAGTCGTTATACAGGGTGAATGAGGCGAAAGTCGCAATGACGATAAGGGCGGCGGCAAGCAGGATTTTGTGGCTGAAGCGTAGATTTTTGTTCATGGCTTGGGGTTCCGCTAAGGTCTTAATGCCCAGCGCGTGCTTTTATAAAGGAACGCACGATGGGCAATGTTGAAAGCAAGTGATATTTCCGTCGCTCCTTAAGGGAAATGTCCGACAGATTTGTGTCTGTCTGCTTTGTCGATATTTCTATCGGCCGTGTAGGACCAAAGATTAACCATGGGTGACCAAATGCCTGATTCATTGCAACTTGTTATCGGCGCCGATCTCGCGGGGCAGCCGATCGCCCAGGCCATGCGCCTGGCGAACCGCCACGGATTGATCGCAGGCGCTACCGGGACCGGCAAGACCGTCACGTTGCAACGTCTGGCCGAAGCCTTCAGCGATGCCGGCGTGGCGGTCTTTGCCGCCGACATTAAGGGTGACCTGTGCGGCCTGGGTGCTGCCGGCAACCCCCAGGGCAAGATCGCCGAGCGCATTGCCGGCATGCCCTGGCTGAGCCACAAGCCTGCGGCCTATCCGGTGACCTTGTGGGACATTCACGGTCAGTCCGGTCATCCTTTGCGCACGACATTGAGTGAAATGGGGCCGTTACTCCTCGGCAGCCTGCTGGAATTGACCGACAGCCAGCAGTCGGCGCTGTATGCCGCGTTCAAGGTGGCCGACCGCGAAGGCTTGTTGTTGCTGGATTTGAAGGATCTCAAGGCGCTGCTCAATCACCTCAAGGACCACCCCGAACTGCTGGGGGATGACGCTGCGCTGATGACCACCGGCTCCAGCCAGGCCCTGCTACGACGCCTGGCAACCCTGGAACAGCAGGGCGCTGAGGCGCTGTTTGGTGAGCCGGCGCTGCAACTGGAGGATATTCTGCAACCGACCGCCGATGGCCGCGGGCGCATCCACCTGCTCGATGCCAGTCGTCTGGTGCATGAAGCCCCCAAGGTCTACGCAACGTTCCTGCTGTGGCTGCTGGCCGAACTGTTCGAGCAACTGCCAGAACGTGGCGACGCGGACAAACCGTTGCTGGCGCTGTTTTTCGACGAGGCACATTTGTTGTTCGCTGGCACGCCCAAGGCGCTGCAGGATCGACTGGAGCAAGTGGTGCGGCTGATTCGATCCAAAGGGGTGGGGGTGTATTTCGTCACCCAGTCACCGGGCGATTTGCCCGATGACGTGTTGGCCCAGTTGGGCCTGCGCATCCAGCACGGCTTGCGCGCGTTCACCGCCAAGGAGCAGAAATCACTGCGAGCGGTGGCCGATGGCTTCCGACCGAACCCGGCGTTCGACGCCCTGTCGGTGCTGACCGAGCTGGGCATCGGCGAGGCACTGGTGGGCACCTTGCAGGACAAGGGCACGCCGGAAATGGTCCAGCGCGTGCTGGTGGCTCCACCGCAATCACGCATCGGGCCGCTGACGGAAACGGAGCGCACGCTGCTGATAGCCGGTTCGCCGTGCAAGGGGCGGTATGACAAGCCGATCGATCGTGAATCAGCCTATGAAATACTGATGGGGCGCAAGGGGCTGGCCCCCGAACCTGAGGCTGCGCCGGCAAAACCGGCTGCGCAGGAGCCGAGTTTCACCGAGCAAGCCGGAGAGTTTCTCGGCACGGCCGCAGGGCAGGCATTGAAATCAGCGATGCGACAGGCGGCTAATCAGCTGGGACGGCAATTGGTGCGCGGGTTGATGGGGTCATTGTTGGGCGGCAGCAAACGCCGCTAACTGTGGGAGCGAGCCTGCTCGCGAATCCGATGTTACATTCAACATTTATGTTGACTGAAGCACCGCTTTCGCGAGCAGGCTCGCTCCCACAGGGGTTTTATGTCATGCCTTGGACTTGGCGTGCGCCGCCAAGCGCTCCAGCGCCGCCCGCAGATTCGGATCGCTGATGCCGTCGGCCGTGGCCTGGATGGTCGCGGCCGCATCATTGGATAAATCCATGGTATGCCCGGTCGCCCCTTGTTTTACGGTAGGCGGCTGGACCTTGAACAGGATTCGCGTGAGGCTGGCGAACTCATCGAACATCTGCAGTTGCCGCTGCAGGCGTTTTTGCTGGTAGCGCAGGCGGGTGGCCCAATGACCATCGGTGACAATGAGCAACAAGCTGCCTTCGCGCCAGGACGCCACGTGGCAATGCGCGCGTGCGGCGGGTTGCAGCTGGCTCTCGAGCAAGCGTTGCAAATGACCCAGGCGTTGAGCATGGCCTAGAATGGCCTTGAGTGGCTTGGCTTCGCGAAGCAGGACGGCGGGTGCTCTGGCCGTAAGAGGGCGAAATGCCATGATCAGACACCTGAAGTAACAGAGCCGCCATGGTAGCAGAAAGCACCGGATGCGCCCGACCCATTGCTTTGCGCGCGCTTTACCCATTAAATCAACCAGTAACTTCTGCCGTGAATGGCTTGAAGTTCAGCGATTTGCCCTTATTTTAAATGAGCCCCGTCACAACGCTGTGCCAGCATCGTGGAGTAACGCCACTTTCCTCACCACCGTTTCCGGGTAGAATGCTCGTTCGCATGCGGCCATGAGGGCTGCTCGGGCGACTCACGGGGCCGCCCTCCATCCCTTTAGTGTGGAAGATCCTGCCGATATGTTTGCGCCTTTGTTAAAAAAACTTTTTGGAAGCAAGAACGAGCGTGAAGTCAAACGCATGCTCAAGACGGTGCAACTCGTCAATGCCTTCGAAGAGCGAATGGTGGCCCTTTCGGACGATCAATTGCGTGCCAAGACAGACGAGTTCAAGGCCCGCTTCGCCAAAGGGGAAACCCTCGACCAGCTTCTGCCGGAAGCCTTCGCGGTTGCCCGTGAAGCCGGCAAGCGCGTCATGGGGATGCGTCACTTCGATGTCCAGCTGATCGGTGGCATGACCTTGCATGAAGGCAAGATCGCCGAGATGCGTACCGGTGAAGGCAAGACCCTGGTGGCAACGCTGGGTGTTTACCTCAACGCATTGTCCGGCAAGGGCGTGCACGTTGTGACGGTGAACGACTACCTGGCCCGTCGTGACGCCAACTGGATGCGCCCGCTCTACGAATTCCTCGGATTGACGGTCGGCGTGGTCACGCCATTCCAGCCGCCGGAAGAGAAGCGCCTGGCCTATGCCGCCGACATCACCTATGGCACCAACAACGAGTTCGGTTTCGATTACCTGCGCGACAACATGGCGTTCAGCATGGAAGAAAAATTCCAGCGCGAACTCAATTTTGCCGTAATCGACGAAGTCGACTCCATCCTCATCGACGAAGCCCGCACCCCGCTGATCATTTCCGGTCAGGCCGAGGACAGCTCCAAGCTGTATATCGAGATCAACAAACTGATCCCGCAGTTGGAGCTGCACGTCGAAGAAGTCGAAGGCGAAGTTACCAAGGCCGGTCACTACACCGTTGACGAGAAGACCCGCCAGGTCGAGCTCAACGAAGCCGGTCACCAGTTCGTCGAAGACGCGCTCACCCGTCTTGGGCTGCTGGCGGAAGGCGAGAGCCTGTATTCGGCGCACAACCTGGCCCTGCTGACCCACGTTTATGCCGGTCTGCGTGCGCACAAACTGTTCCATCGCAACGTTGAATACATCGTGCAGGACGGCCAGGTCGTCCTGGTCGACGAGCACACCGGTCGCACCATGCCCGGCCGCCGTCTGTCCGAAGGCTTGCACCAGGCCATCGAAGCCAAGGAAAACCTGAACATCCAGGCCGAAAGCCAGACGCTGGCCTCGACCACCTTCCAGAACTACTTCCGTCTGTACAACAAACTGTCCGGCATGACCGGTACGGCCGACACCGAAGCGTTCGAGTTCCATCAGATCTATGGCTTGCAGGTCATCGTCATTCCGACGAACAAGCCGCTGGCCCGTAAAGACTACAACGACCTGGTGTTCCTGACCGCCGACGAGAAATATGCGGCAATCGTCACGGACATCAAGGAAAGCATGGCCGCGGGCCGTCCGGTGCTGGTGGGTACTGCGACCATCGAAACCTCCGAGCGCATGTCCGACCTGCTCAACAAGGAAGGCATCGAGCACAAGGTCCTGAACGCCAAGTTCCACGAAAAAGAAGCCGAGATCATCGCCCAGGCCGGTCGCCCGGGTGCACTGACCATCGCCACCAACATGGCCGGTCGCGGTACCGACATCCTGTTGGGCGGCAACTGGGAAGTGGAAGTGGCCTCGCTGGAAAATCCGACCCCTGAGCAGATTGCCCAGATCAAGGCGGACTGGCAGAAACGTCACCAGCAAGTGCTCGAGTCGGGTGGTTTGCAGGTGATCGCGTCCGAGCGTCACGAATCGCGCCGTATCGACAACCAATTGCGTGGTCGTGCCGGTCGTCAGGGTGACGCCGGTTCCAGTCGTTTCTACCTGTCGCTGGAAGACAGCCTGATGCGCATCTTCGCCTCTGATCGGGTGAAGAACTTCATGAAGGCCCTGGGCATGCAGCCTGGCGAAGCGATTGAGCACCGCATGGTGACCAACGCCATCGAAAAGGCCCAGCGCAAGGTTGAAGGTCGCAACTTCGATATTCGCAAGCAACTGCTGGAGTTCGACGACGTCAACAACGAACAGCGTAAAGTGATCTATCACATGCGTAACACGTTGCTGGCTGCCGACAACATCGGTGAAACCATTGCCGACTTCCGCCAGGACGTACTCAACGCTACCGTCAGCGCGCACATTCCACCGCAATCGCTGCCAGAGCAGTGGGACGTGGCGGGTCTGGAAGCTGCCCTGGAAAGCGATTTCGGTGTGAAGCTGCCGATCCAGCAGTGGCTCGACGAAGACGATCACCTGTACGAGGAAACCCTGCGCGAGAAGCTGATGCAGGAGCTGATCGCCGCGTACAACGAGAAAGAAGACCAGGCGGGCGCGGAAGCGCTGCGCACCTTCGAGAAGCAAATCGTCCTGCGCGTGCTGGATGACCTGTGGAAAGACCACCTGTCGACCATGGATCACCTGCGTCACGGCATCCACTTGCGCGGTTATGCGCAGAAGAACCCGAAGCAAGAGTACAAGCGCGAGTCGTTCACGCTGTTCTCCGAACTGCTGGATTCGATCAAGCGCGACTCGATCCGTGTGTTGTCACACGTTCAGGTGCGTCGCGAAGATCCGGCCGAGGAAGAGGCGCGCCTGCGCCAGGAAGCCGAGGCACTGGCGGCGCGCATGCAGTTCCTGCATGAAGAGGCCCCGAGCCTGGAGCAGCCGGAGCAGTTGGGTGAAGAGGTCGATGTGGCCCTTGCCACCGCCCCGGTTCGCAACGAGCAGAAGCTGGGCCGTAACGAACTGTGCTACTGCGGTTCGGGCAAGAAGTTCAAGCATTGCCACGGGCAGATCCAGTAACCCCCGTTTCATACGCTGAAATACCCGCGCCGCGACCGGCTCATGCCGTCGCGGCGTTTTGCCATTTTTACCATCGCTTTTGCTGAAGCGGTGCAGACATCATCTATAAAGGAGCGCATTCATGGCTGTTGGTCTTGGTCCTTTGCCAACGTTGCACCCGGTTGCCGGTTTTGAACTCGGTATCGCCTCGGCCGGTATCAAGCGCCCGGGGCGCAAGGATGTGGTGGTCATGCGTTGTGCCGAAGGCTCGACAGTGGCGGGTGTATTCACCTTGAACGCCTTTTGCGCCGCCCCGGTGATCCTGGCCAAGCAGCGCGTGCAAGGTCCGGTGCGTTACCTGCTGACCAATACTGGCAATGCCAACGCCGGTACCGGTGAGCCGGGCCTGGCCGCGGCCGAGCGCACCTGCGCCAAGCTGGCAGAGTTGACCGGCGTAGACGCCAGCCTGGTGCTGCCGTATTCCACTGGTGTGATCGGCGAGCCGCTACCGGTCGAGAAAATCGAGGGCGCACTGCAAGCCGCCCTCGACGATCTGTCGGAGAACAACTGGGAAGCTGCCGCCACTGGCATCATGACCACCGATACCCTGCCCAAGGGTGCCAGCCGCCAGTTCCAGCACGACGGCGTGACCATCACCGTCACCGGTATCAGCAAGGGCGCGGGCATGATTCGCCCGAACATGGCGACCATGCTCGGCTATATCGCCACCGACGCCAAGGTTGCTCGTGACGTGCTGCAAAACCTGATGCTGGACGGCGCCAACAAGTCGTTCAACCGCATCACCATCGACGGCGACACCTCGACCAACGACTGCTGCATGCTGATCGCCACCGGTCAGGCGGCGTTGCCGGAAATCACCCGTGCCGAAGGCGAGCTGTTCGCCAAGCTCAAGCAGGCGGTATTTGAGGTGTGCATGGAAGTGGCCCAGGCGATCGTTCGCGACGGCGAAGGCGCGACCAAATTCGTTACCGTTGAAGTCAACGGCGGCGGCACTCACCAGGAATGCCTGGACGTTGGCTACACCGTGGCCCACTCGCCATTGATCAAGACGGCGCTGTTCGCTTCCGACCCGAACTGGGGCCGCATCCTCGCGGCTGTTGGTCGTGCCGGCGTGCCGAACCTGGACGTGAGCAAGATTGATGTGTTCCTCGGTGAAGTGTGCATCGCCAGCCGTGGCGCCCGCGCTGCGACCTACACCGAAGCCCAGGGCGCAGCGGTGATGCAGCAGGAAGAAATCACTATTCGTATCGAATTGGGTCGTGGTGATTGCAGCGAAACCATCTGGACCACCGACCTGTCCCACGAGTACGTGAAGATCAACGCCGAGTACCGTACGTAACGGTGCAAAACCTGTAGGAGCCGGCTTGCTGGCGAAGGCATCCTCTGCGGTGATAGATGTGTCGAGGCCGCTACCGTTTTTGCTGGCAAGCCAGCTCCTACAGGACTCCTTTATGCTTGAGGACTCTTGAACATGAGCCTGCACCTGATCATCGGCGACAAACTGCTTTCCTCCTGGTCCCTGCGTGGCGCCCTGGCCCTCGATCTGACCGGCGCCTCCTACACCGAAGAACTGATCAAGCTGAACCAGCCGGACACCCGTGAGCGTCTGCTCAAGCATTCGCCCACCGGCAAAGTCCCGTTGCTCAAGACCGCGCACGGCACCATCGCCGACTCCCTGGCGATTGCCGAATACCTGGCGGAACAGTTCCCCGACGCGGGCCTGTGGCCCAAAGATACCGCCGCCCGTGCCCAGGCGCGTTCGGCGTGCGCACAAATGCACAGTGGATTCTTCGCCATGCGCGGCAATATGCCATTCGACCTGAGTCATGACGCACCGCTGTCGCCGGTTCCGGCGGATGTGCAGGCAGACATCGAGCGCATGTCGGCGTTGTGGGCTGAATGCCGTTCTGTCGCGACCGAGCCTGGGCCCTACCTGTTCGGTCGCATAAGCCTTGCCGACGTGTTTTTTGCTCCCGTTGCCGTGCGCCTGCGCACCTATCAGGTCACTCTGTCGGCAGTCGACGAAGCCTATGTTCAAACCCTCTACCAATGGCCAGCGTTCAAGGCTTGGCAGAAGGCCGGCCTGGAGGAGATCAAGCGGTGAAACGAGTACACGTAGCAGCCGCCGTTATCCGTGATGGCAGCGGCAAGATCCTCATCGCCCGTCGTGCCGATACTCAGCACCAGGGCGGCCTGTGGGAATTTCCCGGTGGCAAGGTCGAGGCCGACGAGTCGGTCGAAAGCGCCTTGGCCCGTGAGCTGCAGGAAGAGCTGGGTATCGTGGTCGGCGCGGCGCGCCCGCTGATCAAGGTCCGTCACGATTACCCGGACAAGCAGGTGTTGCTGGATGTCTGGGAAGTCTCGGCGTTCACCGGTGAGCCTCACGGCGCCGAAGGTCAGCCACTGGCCTGGGTGACGGCGCGTGACCTGTCGGGTTACGAGTTCCCAGAGGCCAATCGGCCAATCGTGGCGGCCGCGCGCTTGCCCGAGCAATACCTGATCACGCCTGAAGACCTGGAACCCCCGGCCCTGTTGCGAGGGATCCAGAAAGCCATCGCAGGCGGCATCAAGTTGATCCAGTTGCGCGCCCCCAACGGTTACGACCCCAAATACCGCGATCTGGCTGTGGACGCGGTCGGGCTGTGTGCCGGCAAGGCACAGTTGATGATCAAGGGGCCGTTCGAGTGGCTGGGAGATTTCCCCTCCGCGGGCTGGCACATCACCTCGGCCCAACTGCGCAAGTACGCGGCCGCGGGTCGGCCGCTGCCGGCATCGCGCTGGTTAGCGGCGTCCTGCCATAACGCTGAAGAGCTGGCGCTGGCCGAGGAGATGGGTGTGGATTTCGTGACCCTGTCGCCGGTGCAGCCGACCTTGACACATCCGGACGCTCTACCGCTTGGCTGGGAGCAGGCTTCGAGCTTGATCGAGGGTTTCAGCAGGCCGGTGTTTCTGCTGGGTGGGGTTGGCCCGGCGGAAGTCGAGAAAGCTTGGGCGGCAGGTGCGCAGGGCGTGGCGGGGATTCGGGCGTTCTGGCCTGAGACTTGATTCTCTGGTGTAGCCATTGACCCCTTCGCGAGCAGGCTCGCTCCCACAGTTGACCGCGTACTCGGTCAACTGTGGGAGCGGGCTTGCTCGCGAAGGCGGTTTGGCAGGCGCAGCTTAAACTTCAGGTTTCACCGCCGGCTGCCACAAAATCTCGGCAACCCCCTGACGCCGGGCAATCAATCTTGCCACCACAAACAACAAATCCGACAGCCGATTGATATAAGCCAATCCCACCCCGCCCAAAGGCTCAACAGCATTCAAATGCTGGCAGCGGCGCTCGGCACTGCGAGCCAGGCTTCTGCACACATGCGCCTGGGCGATCAGCATCGACCCACCCGGCAGAATGAAATTCTCCAGCGGCCCAAGCTCTTCATTCCATACATCGATCGCCGCTTCCAGTCGTTCGATTTCCGCGGCGTTCAGCGCCTGATACTCCGGCATGGCCAGTTCACCGCCGAGGTCAAACAACCGGTGCTGGCAGGGCGCCAATACCTCGATCACTTCCTTCAAGCCCGGATGCAGGGCAACTTCTGCCGCCAGTCCAGCCAGTAACACTCCGACCTGACTGTTGAGCGTATCCACCTCGCCAATAGCCTCGATCCGTGGGTGGTCCTTGGGCACACGGCGACCGTCGCCCAGGCCGGTTTCGCCTTTGTCGCCGGTGCGGGTG
This sequence comes from Pseudomonas sp. PSB11, assembly GCF_014596605.1. Classification (NCBI taxonomy): domain Bacteria; kingdom Pseudomonadati; phylum Pseudomonadota; class Gammaproteobacteria; order Pseudomonadales; family Pseudomonadaceae; genus Pseudomonas; species Pseudomonas sp. PSB11. The sequence goes on along the minus strand of NZ_NOIO01000029.1, from coordinate 28,134 downwards.
TAAATCTTCGACAAGCGAAAGCCCATGGTTACCTCGTTAACTGGTTGAGTTCTTGAGAGACGAGCGGGGTGCTCGCCAATGGCAGGCGCAGGGTAAAGCAGGTGCCCTGGCCTTGGGTCGATTGCACTTCCATCTGGCCCTTGTGGTTGTTGGTGATGATGAAATACGAGACCGACAGGCCAAGGCCGGTACCCTGACCGATTTCCTTGGTGGTGAAAAACGGTTCGAAGATGCGCTTGCGCACGCTTTCGCTCATGCCGATGCCGTTGTCTTCGACCTGGATCTCTGCCCACGGCGGATTCAGCTTGGTGCGCAGGATGATGCGCCCTGGTTCGCTGTCGTCTTCACGTTGGTGAATGGCTTGAGCGGCGTTTTTCAGCAGGTTGAGCAGCACCTGTTCCAGCTCGTTGGCGGTACCGGGCACTGGCCCCAGCGCCGGGTCGAACTGGCGAATGATCGCCTGGCCCTTGAAGTCGAAACCAATTGCCAGGTCGAAGTCGTTTCCGGCGATTTCCACCGCCTGGTCGATCAGCGCTGGCAGATCGCACGGGGCCATTTGGCGGGTACTGCGCCGACTGAAGCTGAGCATGTGCGTGACGATCTTAGCCGCCCGGGCGCCGGCCTGCTGGATGCCGTCGAGCAGTTGTGGCACTTCGCGTGCTTGCAGGTACTGGTTGACGGTCGACAGCTCGACACCGATCTGCTCGGCCTGTTCCAGGTTCTTGGGCAGTTCAGGGGACAGCCGGCGGCGGATATTCTGCACGTTGTGCAGGATCGCACCGAGCGGGTTGTTGATTTCGTGGGCCATGCCGGCGGCGAGGCCACCGACGGAGAGCATTTTCTCTGACTGCACCATCATTTCTTCAAGGGACAGGCGCTGGGTAATGTCGTCGATGCGGATCACCACGCCACGTCCGGCACCGCCCATCAACGGATAGAAGGTCAGGGCGTAGTGGCGGGGTTCATCGTCCTTGACCCAGGTCACGCGCTCGATCTTGGCCACCGTGTGCTGCTCGACGGTTTGCTTGAGCTGCGGCAGGAAGGGCTTGAGCGGTTCGAAGGCGAGGAAGATCGGTTGGTTCAAGGCTTCGTCCAGGCGTGTACCGGACAGGGCGCTGGCTTCCTGGTTCCACTGCGTTACGTAAAGCTGTTCGTCGAGGGCGATCAGCGCCGATGGCATGGAGTCGATGATGCTGTTGAGGTAATTCTGGAAACCCGTGAGTTTTTTCTCGATCTTGCTCCGTACCTGGACTTCGAGTTCCAGCTTGCGATTGGTGTGGCGGGTTTCTTCGGCCAGTCCCTGGGCCTGGTCATACGCGGCCTGAGAGTCATCACGGGCACGCTTGAGTTGCTGTTCCCGGGCCTCGATTCGCGAGAGCATGGTGTTGAACGCCTCGGCCAGGCTGCCGATTTCATCGTGATTGCCCCGGGAGGCGCGCAGGGCATAGTTCTCTTCCCGGGTCACTTGGCGGGAGAGCTCCTCCAACTGATGAATCGGCCGGGTAATCAGGCGTTTGATCTGTCGCGCGATGACCAGCCACAGCAGCACACTGAAAATCAGGATCCCCAGGCTGGCGGTCAGGGTCCCGGTATAGAACGCCATCGGCAGCTCGCTACTGGCCACCAGCAGCAGGTGGCCGGGTGCGGTGCCGGGGCGGGGCAGGGTGATGACCTGGTTACTGCGAAACTCGGTGACTTGCCAGGATTCGATGTTGCGGTAATGCTTGGGCAGGCTCAGGTGATCGCCATGTTGCAATTGCGCCAGGCGCTCGCCCTTGCCGTCATACAGGGCTGCAGCGCGCAATGGTGAATAGCTGTCGAGCTCATCGAGCAGGCGTTGGGCGCTTTGCGGTGATTGCAGTGCCTCAGACACCAGGCTCGGGTTGGAGACCAGTCGGCCGATGGTCTGCAGGGCCTGGGGCGCCATGCTTTCCTGGGAAATGTAGTAAGCGGCGCTGATAAAGGTCAGGTTCGCAACCAGCAGTACAGTGGTCAACAGCACCAGCAGGGCGGCCAGCAGTTTCTGGCCGACAGGGAGGTTTTCAAGACGCTGGCGCAATGGCATCAGGTTTATCGCTGCAAGGGAACAAGTGGCCAGCGTAGCCGCTGCTCAGTCGCTGGGCAATCCAAGGCTGAGCAGGCGCGCGATCAACTTGGACTCCAGTTGATTGAGGTGTGGCAAGTTCAGTTGATGCCGCGCCGCGACTTTACAGGCATGGCCCAGCAGGTAGCTGATTTCGGTGCGGCGCCGGTTGCTGACGTCCTGGTACATCGAGGAGTAGTTGGCAGCGGTCGCGTGGATCACCCGTTCAACCTCCTGTTGCAGGTTTTCGGCGGCTGCTGGCTGGCCGCACCGCTCAAGCAGCTCGATGAGTTCACCGCACAGGGTGGCGACCTCACAGTGGTGCTCCTGCAACCCCCCGTTGCGACAATCGTGCAGCACCGTCAACGGATTGATCGCGCAGTTGAGCGCCAGTTTGCGCCACAACCGGGTGAGAATCTCGGTGCTCCACTCATGGGGAATGCCCGCGGCGTCGAGGTCGTCCAGCCAGATCGGGGCGACGGGATGGCCGGCATCCCCCAGCCAGGTAAACCCGTGCCCGGCAAAGACTACACGCCAGTCACCGTCGCGAAAGGCGCCTTCAGTGCTTGACGCATAAATGCAGCGCGCCTGGGGGACTTGCGCCGCCACGGCGTCCTGGCTGCCCAGGCCGTTCTGCAGCAGGATCAGCTCGGCGCCGGGCGCCAGTCGGGGTGCCAGCTGTGCCACGGCCAGCTCCGCATCGTAGGCTTTGCAGGCGACCAGTAGTCGATTAATCGGCGCGAGGCTGTCGGCCGTTTCGGCACTTACCGGGTATAGCTGTGCCTGGCCATGTTCGACCAGCGTCAACCCGCCTGCCGCCTCGTACGCCCGCAGCCGGGCTGCGTCACGCAGTATCAGGCGCACCGGCACTGCGGCCCGGGCCAGGCGAGTGGCCCACAACGTGCCGAGGCTACCGGCGCCTAGAACATGCCAGGTGGTGGACATCAGCTTTTTGCTCTGTTTGAGGCGCGCATGGGTGGCTCGCAGTGAATGATCGGAAAGACCCGTTATAATCAGCGCGGATTTTAACCGCAAGCCAGGCGTGCTCCATCTTGATCGAGCGCGCCCTATTTATTGGAGAGATTACATGCCGTCGTTCGACGTGGTATCCGAACTGGACAAACACGAAGTCACCAACGCGGTCGAGAACGCCGTCAAGGAACTCGATCGTCGCTATGACCTGAAAGGCAAAGGCAGCTTCGAGTTCAAGGAAAAGGACCTGACCGTCAACCTGACCGCTGAAGCGGATTTCCAGCTCGAGGCGATGATTGAGATCCTCAAGCTGGCCCTGGTCAAGCGCAAGATCGATGTGCAGTGCCTTGAGGTCAAGGATGCGTTTGCATCGGGCAAGCTGATGAAGCAGGAAGCTGTGCTCAAGGAAGGCATCGACAAAGAGCTGGCGAAGAAAATCGTCGCTCACGTCAAGGACGCCAAACTGAAGGTGCAGGCCGCCATCCAGGGTGAGCAGGTGCGCATCACCGGCAAGAAGCGTGACGACCTGCAGGAAGCCATTGCAGTGCTGCGAGCCAAGGAATTCGGCATGCCGCTGCAGTTCAACAACTTCCGCGACTGACGTGCAAGGCGGGAACCTCCAGGCGTTTTCGGCGTCCGAGGGCCAAGCAACGGCAGAAACGATCGATCCGCACAGGGTTCGGTCTTTCTGCCGCTTTATTTTTCGCGTGCCGGGTAGCCGGAAAAATGCAGGAGAAAGCAGATGGACTTAAATGCTGAAGTAGACAATCTGGTCAGGGTGTCCCAATCCTGGATCCCGATGATCATGGAATATGGCAGCCGTGTGCTGCTGGCAGTGATTACCCTGGCGATCGGCTGGTGGTTGATCAACAAGGTCACGCACAAGCTCGGTGGCCTGATAGCCCTGCGTAACGCTGACCTTGCGCTGCAAGGCTTTATCAGCAGCCTGGCGAACATCATTCTGAAGATCCTGCTGGTCGTCAGCGTGGCGTCGATGATTGGTGTGGAAACCACTTCGTTCGTGGCGGCGATCGGTGCGGCTGGCCTGGCCATTGGCCTGGCATTGCAGGGCAGCCTGGCGAACTTCGCCGGCGGCGTGCTGATCCTGCTGTTCCGTCCTTTCCGTATCGGTGACTGGATCGAAGCCCAAGGCGTAGCGGGTACTGTCGACAGCATTCAGATCTTCCACACCGTGCTGCGCACCGGCGATAACAAGACCATCATCGTGCCTAACGGCAATCTGTCGAACGGCATCATCACCAACACCAACCGTCAACCGACCCGCAAAGTGGTGTTCGATGTGGGTGTCGATTACGAAGCGGACTTGCAGAAGGCCCGTGAAGTCTTGCTGGAGTTGGCCAAGGACCCGCGCGTGTTGGACGACCCGGCACCGCAGGCAGTCATTTCGACCCTGGGTGACAGTTCAATCACCGTTTCCCTGCGTGTCTGGGTGAAAACAGCGGATTACTGGGACGTGATGTTCATGTTTAACGAACAGTCCCGTGACCGATTGAAAACGGCGGGTATTGACATTCCATTTCCACAGCGTGTAGTTCGAGTGGTTCAGGAGGCGGCCGTACAGTAAGCCTGTTTTGTTAGCGGATACATAAACCCGAGAGATTAAAAGTCTCTCGGGTTTTTTTGTGACTATTGATCAGTTCATTGAAAAAAGTATTAACGTTATGCGAGGAAGTTGCTTGCTGTAGTGTTTGGCATATGGCAGGCATAAAAAAACCGCCCACCTGAAAAGGTGGGCGGTTCTTGATCTACTCAGTTGCCTACTTACACCCTGATTACAGGATGCTCAGTGGGTACTCGATGATCAGACGGGTGTCGTAGACGTCAGACGAGTAGCCGCTGTACGCGCCGTTCGAGCGGTAGTTGGCGAAACGTGCACGGAACGACAGGTCTTTTGCTGGACCTTCCTGTACGACGTACTTGGACTCCAGGTTCCACTCGTTTTCCTTACCTTCACCCAGACCGTTGGTCTTGATGTTGTCACCCATTACGTAACGGGTCATGAAGCTCAGGCCAGGAACGCCGTATTGCGCCATGTTCAGGTCGTAGCGAGCTTGGTAGGATTTTTCCTCGCGGCCCACGAAGTCGGAGATCTGAATGGAGTTGGATACGAAGATGGTGCTGTTGCCGTCAACGCCGTAGTAGTAAGCGTTGTCGCCGCTCGACTGCTGGTAGGCCAGGGTGAATTTGTGAGCGCCCAGGCTGTAGGCAGCCGCCAGGGACCACAGGTTGTTGTCCACACCCAGGGTGCCGTCGCCGATTGCGTCAACCAGGTCGCCACGCTTGTCGCCCTTGGTTTTGTAACCGTTGAGGTCGAAGTTCAGCGACTGTTCGTCGTTGATCGGCACGGTCAGGTTCATGTTGACGTAGTACTTCTTGAAGTACTCTTCAGCATCCGACGCAGCCACGGCAGCGGTGAAGTTATCGGTGAAGGCGTAGCTGGCACCGAAGATGTTGATGCCGTCGCTCAGGCCCTTGGAGTGGAAACCGTCTTCATCTGGCAGGCCGCCGATGCTGTCACGGGCCATACCGGTTTGTTTGCTCAGTGCGGTGAAGCGACCGGCGCTCACTTCCAGGCCTTTGATTTCCTTGGAAGTGATCAGGGTACCGGTAGCCACTTCCGGCAGCATACGGCTGTCGTCAGTCGCGAACACTGGGCTGGCAACGAACTGCTGGCCGTATTTCAGGACGGTGTCGGACAGACGCAGTTTCACTGCACCGCCAACCTTGCCCTGGGATTTTTCCGGGTTGCCGTCGCTGTCGTTAGCGAACAGGCCGTTACCACGCTTGCCCGAACCGCCGTCCAGTTTCACTGCGCCCATGGCCATGGCGTCGAGGCCGAAACCAACAATACCTTGAGTGAAGCCCGACTCGTAAGTGAGCAACTGGCTCAGACCGGAGTCCTGACGATAGCCGGCAGTGCCGCTCGATGGGTTGCTCGCGCCGTTCTTGTAGTCGCGGTTCATGTACTCAAAACGGGTTTTGAGTTTCAGGCTTTGGTCGCCGAAGAAACCCTTGGACTCGTCCTGGGACGACGCCACTGCGAACTGCGAGGTACCAGCTGCAACAGCCAGTGCGATCATGCTCCACTTCATCACGCGCATCGTGATTTGCTCCTTTGGTTTTTAGAAGAGTACTGCCGCTCCACCTGTTTTATTATCTGGGCGGCTCTTTCTTTTTGTGTCGGCGCAAACTTATATCACGCCGACAATGTTGGCGATACTTGCGCATCTATCCTTTCAGCTTCTTTACGACCCTGTCGTAAACGGCTAGCTAGATGTCGCAAATTTACAGCCCCGATGCAACCGGACTGACAACTTTAATGCTGTTTTTCTGGACTGGCGCATCGATAAAAAGAGTCCCTGGTGAAACGTTTGAATCTCCATCGGGCTACCCTGCCACTGTTTTTTTGGGTCTCAAGGCTGGCCGCTTCCCGCGGTGCCTTATAGACGATGTGGGTATCAATGCAACAAGCGTGCACAAATCAGAACTCCATCGATGTTTTTTTCTGTCTGGCTGCTTGAAGCGGTAAAAACCTCATAAAACCGGGGGGCTCATGCTGCTTTACTTCAGGCTTGACGCAGGGGTGGGCATCGTGTTTGACCTCCATGTCTGGCCGCGTGACATTCAAAAGCGTTACCGGTTCACCCCGCCAGTGAGTAAATGGCGGATATGCGAAGCACTCAGCGTAGACGTACTGTGCGGTTTTGGTGCAAAAAATTTCAATCACTGTGCTGATTCAAACAGTCGGCAGTTTTTACGCGGCGTGAGCGGGCGGTGGTTTGTTGGTCACTTTCGCGTTTTTTGCGGTGCGTTGGTTCTGTATTGGTGCGGTTTCGCAGGAAATGTGTCAACTCGGGGCGCGCATGTGCCATTTGTAGATCCTTGGGCGGCGTAGGCGGTGGTTCGGTGTGAAGCTGGCAGGGTATGCTGCCGTTCAGTGGCTTGGCGTACGATCTTTCTGGAAGGGCGCTAAGCTGAAGAATGACGACCTGGCGGGAGTAAGTGCAGTGTTCGCTTTAGATCCACGACTTCAACAAGACACACTACCGATTGGCGATTTCCCGCTTTGTCGGTTGCTGTTGTCCAATGATTCGAACTATCCCTGGTTCATCCTCGTGCCACGCAGGGACGATATCAGCGAGATATTTCAGTTAAGTGTCGCCGATCAGCAGCAACTGTGGCAGGAAACGACCTCGTTGGCTGAGTTGCTCAAGGACTCGTTCGATGCCGACAAGCTGAACGTCGCTGCCTTGGGCAACGTGGTCAGTCAGTTGCACATGCATGTGATCGTGCGCAAGCATGAAGACGCGGCCTGGCCGGCACCTATCTGGGGCAAGCACCCGGCCAAACCTTACAGTGCAGAGCAGGTCGAGGCGATTCGCGAACGGCTGCGTCTGGTGTTGACCGATGATTTCAAGTTTGAGGAGGGTTGAATCATGAACCTCGAAGAGCGCGTCACCGACCTTGAAAGCCGCCTGGCGTTTCAGGATGACACCCTCCAGGCATTGAATGATGTCCTGGTGGCGCAGCAGCGGGTTGTCGAGCGCCTGCAGCTGCAAATGGCCGCGCTCCTCAAGCGGCAAGAGGAAATGGTCGGCCAGTTCGAGTCTTTCGAAGAAGAAGCGCCACCGCCGCATTATTAAGTAGTAGCGCCGGCAGAAACGCAGGCATAAAAAAACCGCGAACTCGTTCGCGGTTTTTTTGTTGCCGTTGATCAGCGTCGCGGCAGGGCGGCGATGACGTCTTCGGCTTGCAGGCCTTTGTCACGATTCATGACGGAGAACTCGACGCGCTGGCCTTCGACCAGAACGCGATGGCCTTCACCGCGAATGGCCCGGAAATGCACGAAAATATCATCGCCGGAGTCGCGTGAAATAAAGCCGAAGCCTTTGGATGTATTGAACCACTTGACGGTACCGGTATCACGGTTGCTCATGTCATAGCTAGGCGAAGCGGCGGCCGGTGACGATTTGTAGAAGCTGATGGCCAGGTGCAGGGCAACAGCGATCAGGGCTGCAACCAGGCTGAACAGCACGGCAGGCTGACCGGCAATGACCGAAATCTCCGCGATCAGCGTCAGGGTTTGCAGGACGACAGCCAGCACCAGCAGGGCGCTGACCAGGTTCTGCAATTGATGGCGCGGGCCTTTGTTCCAGTAAGGGATAACTGGAGCAAGTGTCAGGTTGAGCAGGCCAAAAAAGGCCAGGTACAGCGCCTCGGGTTGTTGCAGGTAAGGCAGGGCTTCAGATCGCAGGCTAGGGAAGAAGGACAGCAGCAAGGCCGCTGCGCCTATCAGCAGGTGGACGATTTTCAACATTTTGATTAACTCACGTTAAGACAGCTCACAAGGAAGAGCTGATGGCGCACGGTTCGCTTCGGAATAAATAAGAGGCGTTGGACACGTGCCCGGTATCAGCCTATGCGCAGCGCCCGAAAAAATAGGCACTGACGACACGCGGTCTATTTAACAGCAAAGCTGCAGGCTACTCAAATCAAGGAGTCCAGCGGTGCATCGCGGCCCTTGCTGTCGCCCGACGAGGCTTGCGGGCTGCAGCCTGGCGACAGGCTTGCTAGAGTGGTCCTGCACCTGTTGGATGAACTTCATCACCTTTAGGGGAAAAACATGGCAATCGATATCGGTATCAGTGAAGAAGATCGCAAGTCCATCGTCGACGGACTTTCTCGTCTGCTGTCGGACACCTATGTGCTTTACCTGAAAACCCATAACTTCCATTGGAACGTCACCGGCCCGATGTTTCGCACCCTGCATTTGATGTTCGAGGAGCAATATAACGAGTTGGCCTTGGCGGTCGATTCGATTGCCGAGCGAATTCGCGCGCTCGGGTTCCCGGCCCCGGGCGCCTATTCTGTTTATGCGCGCTTGTCTTCCATCAAGGAGGAAGAGGGGGTGCCGGCCGCCGAAGACATGATCAGGCAACTGGTGGCGGGCCAGGAGGCTGTCACGCGCACCGCCCGAGGGATCTTCCCGTTGCTCGAAAAAGTCAGCGACGAGCCTACGGCTGACCTGCTGACCCAACGCATGCAGGTCCACGAGAAAACCGCGTGGATGCTGCGCGCTCTCTTGGATCAATGATGCGCCGATGGCATCGTTGTTCGCGCGCTCCTTTTCGTCAGGATGGCACCTAGTTGCTTGAGCGAATCTTCGCTCGTTTCTGTAGGAAAAGTGCCGGACTAGGACGCTCTCCCTCATCCGCCTTCCGTTGTTGGCTTATCCTACGCGGATGGTCATAAAGTCATCTGGCTATAACTTTGCCCTGGCGTTTTTATAAGCACTCACATTGCTTTTATAGAAACCGCAAATGGCAAAGGAGTGTCAGCGATATGGAATATGAAGGCGGAAGAGGTGAGGGAAGGGGCGGGCTGACCAAGGATATAGCGGTCGATCCATTTGTCAGTGAGTTCGATATGGGGTTGGCCCGGCCGTTGTCCCGATCGGTGCGATTGAATGGCTTTGCCACCTGTTTGCGGCTTGAGCAGGTGTATTGGGATATTTTAGCCGACATGGCCAGGGTCAATAGCTGTTCGGTCAGCGCGTTGCTGTCCCATGTCGATCGCCAGGTGCATTTGCGTCATGGCGGGGTGAGAAATTTCAGCGGGCTGGTGCGGGTGGTCTGTGTTGTCCACAGTCGCAAGGAGGGGCGTTGCCCGGGTCTGGCTTGAACCTGATGTATCAAGGAGCAGCGTGTCGATCTGTGCAGTCTTACGGCTGCACAGGCTGCATTTAATGGATATAATCCCGCTCTTTGCCGCAAAACCCAGCGTGCGCGGTAGCAATCTGATCGCCGAGACAACCCCCATGCCGATGTACGATTACCAATGTGCTTCCTGTGGTCATCAGTTGGAAGCCATTCAAAAGATCAGCGATGCACCGTTGGTCGACTGCCCTGCGTGCCAGGCGCCAGAGCTTAAGAAGATGCTGTCCATGCCAGGCTTCCGCCTCAGCGGCACAGGCTGGTACGAGACCGATTTCAAGACCGGTTCCAAGAAGAACCTGGCCGGCGGCGACAAAGCTGACTAGGTTTCAGGGCCTGAGTTGAACCACACGCGCGAGCTCTTGCGTCATCCGCCAGCGGATCGGCGCAGGAGTTCCAAACGAATGTCGAATTACGAGAAGTGAAACCACTACCATGATGCGCAGCCATTATTGCGGCCAACTGAACGAAAGCCTGGACGGCCAGGAAATTACCCTTTGCGGATGGGTCCATCGTCGCCGTGACCACGGTGGGGTGATTTTCCTCGATATCCGTGATCGTGATGGTCTGGCCCAGGTGGTGTTCGATCCGGACCGCGCTGAAACCTTCGCCGCCGCCGATCGCGTGCGCAGCGAGTACGTCGTGAAGATCACCGGCAAGGTTCGCCTGCGTCCGGCCGGTGCCACCAACGCCAACATGGCGTCGGGCATGATCGAAGTCCTGGGCTATGAGCTGGAAGTGCTGAACGAGTCGGAAACCCCGCCGTTTCCGCTGAACGAGTTTTCCGACGTCGGCGAAGAAACCCGCCTGCGCTATCGCTTCCTGGATCTGCGTCGTCCGGAAATGGCCGAGAAGCTGCGCTTGCGTTCGCGCATGACCACCAGCATCCGTCGCTTCCTGGACGAGAACGGTTTCCTCGACGTCGAAACGCCGATCCTGACCCGCGCCACTCCTGAAGGCGCGCGTGATTACCTGGTGCCAAGCCGTACCCACGCCGGTTCGTTCTTTGCCCTGCCGCAATCGCCACAGCTGTTCAAGCAGCTGCTGATGGTGGCTGGCTTCGACCGCTACTACCAGATCGCCAAGTGCTTCCGTGACGAAGACCTGCGTGCCGACCGTCAGCCGGAATTCACCCAGATCGACATCGAGACCAGTTTCCTCGATGAAAAAGAGATCATGGGCCTGACCGAGCAGATGATCCGCAACCTGTTCAAGGAAGTGCTGGGTCTGGAATTCGGCGAGTTCCCGCACATGACTTTCGAAGAAGCCATGCGCCGCTACGGTTCCGACAAGCCAGACCTGCGTAACCCGCTGGAACTGGTGGATGTTGCCGACCAGCTCAAGGAAGTCGATTTCAAGGTGTTCAGCGGCCCGGCCAACGACCCTAAATGCCGCATCGCCGCTCTGCGCGTGCCAGGCGGGGCGAGCATGCCGCGCAAGCAGATCGACGATTACACCAAGTTTGTCGGCATCTACGGTGCCAAGGGCCTGGCGTACATCAAGGTCAACGAGCGCGCCAAAGGCGTCGAAGGCCTGCAATCGCCAATCGTGAAGAACATTCCTGAAGCCAACCTCAACGTGATCCTCGATCGCGTTGGTGCGGTCGATGGCGATATCGTGTTCTTCGGTGCCGATAAAGCCAAGATCGTCAGCGAGGCCCTGGGTGCCCTGCGCATCAAGCTCGGCCACGACCTGGAACTGCTGACTTGCAAGTGGGCGCCAATGTGGGTTGTCGACTTCCCGATGTTCGAAGAGAACGACGACGGCAGCTTCACCGCGTTGCACCACCCGTTCACCGCGCCGAAGTGCACCCCGGCAGAGCTGGAAGCGAACCCGGCTGGCGCCCTGTCCCGTGCCTACGACATGGTATTGAACGGTACCGAGCTCGGTGGCGGTTCGATCCGTATTCACCGCAAAGAGATGCAGCAGTCGGTGTTCCGTCTGCTGGGTATCAACGAAGCGGAACAGGAAGAGAAGTTCGGCTTCCTGCTCGACGCCCTGAAATACGGCGCGCCGCCGCACGGTGGCCTGGCCTTCGGCCTGGACCGCCTGGTGATGTTGATGACCGGTGCCCAGTCGATCCGTGAAGTGATCGCCTTCCCGAAAACCCAGAGCGCGGCGGACGTCATGACTCAGGCACCGGGTCAGGTTGATGCCAAGGCATTGCGCGAACTGCACATTCGTCTGCGCGAAACGCCCAAGGCAGAGTAAGGTTCACCTGAAGGGCGCATCTGCGGATGCGCCCTTTGTGCATATGTAGAGCAATCCAAGATTTTTGTTTGCCGGCCGAAGCGATGCAGCGGGGCGGGCAATGTGTCAAAGAGAATTCGGAGCGAGTTATGGCAGGTCATTCCAAGTGGGCGAACATCAAGCACCGCAAAGAACGTCAGGATGCCAAGAGAGGCAAGATCTTCACCAAGTGGATTCGTGAGCTGACCGTCGCGGCCCGCCAGGGTGGTGGCGATCCAGGCTCCAACCCGCGCCTGCGCCTGGCGCTGGACAAGGCCCTGGGTGCGAACATGAGCCGCGACATCATTGATCGCGCCATTGCTCGTGGCGCTGGCGCGACCGAAGCCGACAACGTCGAGGAACTGACCTACGAAGGTTACGGTCCCGGCGGCGTGGCGGTGATGGTCGAGTGCATGACGGACAACCGCAACCGGACCGCGGCGGCTGTTCGCCATGCGTTTAGCAAGTGCGGCGGCAACCTCGGCACTGACGGTTCCGTGGCCTATCTTTTCGAGCGCAAGGGGCAAATCAGCTTTGCGCCAGGCGTCGATGAAGAGGCCTTGACCGAAGCTGCGCTGGAAGCCGATGCCGATGACGTGGTCAGCAACGAAGACGGCTCTATCGATGTGTTCACCTCGTTCACCGGATTCTATGCGGTGCGTAATGCGCTGGAAGCGGCGGGATTCAAAGGTGATGACGCAGAAATCGTCATGTTGCCAACCACCAGTGCCGAACTGGATCTGGAAGGCGCGGAAAAAATTCTCAAGCTGATCGATATGCTTGAGGACCTGGATGACGTGCAGAACGTCTACTCCAATGCGGACATCCCGGAGTCGGTCGCCGCACAGCTCGGTTAACGGCGACCAGGATTCAATGTGGGAGCGGGCTTGCTCGCGAAAGCGGATTTTCAGGCAACATAGTTGCTGAATGTGAAGCCGTATTCGCGGGCAAGCCCGCTCCCACATTTGTTATTCGTTGTATTGAAAAAAGTGTTCTTTCCTAAGCTGCAGGCGTTATGACTTTAATTCTTGGTATCGACCCCGGTTCGCGCATTACCGGTTATGGTGTGGTGCGCGATACCGGCCGTGGCTGTGAGTACGTGGCTTCCGGTTGCATCCGCACCGGCGCCGGCGAGTTGCACGAGCGCCTGCAGATCGTTTATCGCGGTGTACGGGAAATCATTCAGACCTACTGTCCGGTGACCATGGGCATCGAAAAGGTATTCATGGCCCGTAACGCCGATTCCGCCCTGAAGCTGGGGCAGGCCCGTGGCGCGGCCATCGTGGCCGGCGCGGAAGAAAACCTGGAAATTGCCGAATACACGGCCACCCAGGTCAAGCAGGCTGTGGTCGGTACCGGCGCAGCCAACAAAGAGCAGGTGCAGATGATGGTCATGCACATGCTGAAGCTGACCAGTAAACCGCAAATCGACGCCTCCGACGCATTGGCCATTGCCATTTGCCATGCGCACACCCGCTCCAGCCTGTTGCCCCATGGCCTGGGCGCGGCACGCAGTCGTGGCGGGCGCTTGCGTCTCTGATAGCATCAGCAATCATTTTTCTGGAATAAGGGGCATGCGCCTGGGTTGTCGGCGCAAAACCCTTGTTCTGTCAGCCGCTGTCGCAGGGCTGGTCAACGCTCAAGGATCTGTAACGTGATTGGACGCTTGCGCGGCACACTGGCTGAAAAACAGCCGCCGCACCTGATTCTGGATGTAAACGGCCTGGGGTATGAGCTGGAAGTGCCCATGACCACGCTTTATCGCCTGCCGTCGGTCGGTGAGCCGCTCACGCTGCACACCCATCTGGTCGTGCGCGAAGACGCGCAGTTACTCTATGGCTTCGTCGGCAAGCGTGAGCGAGACTTTTTCCGCGAACTGATCCGTCTCAATGGTGTAGGGCCAAAACTGGCCCTGGCCTTGATGTCGAGCCTGGAAGTCGACGAGCTGGTGCGTTGCGTGCAGTCCCAGGATACCTCGGCGCTGACCAAGGTGCCGGGCGTGGGCAAGAAAACCGCCGAGCGCCTGCTGGTGGAGCTCAAGGATCGCTTCAAGGCCTGGGAAACCGTACCGGCCATGTTTGCCCTGGTACCTAACCAGCCGGATGCACCTGTGCCGGTCAATACCGCCGAAAACGACGCGGTCAGCGCGCTGATCTCCCTGGGTTACAAGCCGCAGGAAGCCAGCAAGGCGATTTCCGCCATCAAGGAGAAAGGCTTGAGCAGCGAAGACCTGATTCGTCGCGCCCTGAAGGGAATGATCTAAGTGATTGAAGCTGATCGTCTGATCGCCGCCACGGGTGCCCCCCGTGATCGCGAGGAAGTCCAGGACCGCGCGATTCGTCCCGTCAGCCTGGCCGAATACATCGGCCAGCCGACCGTTCGCGAGCAAATGGAACTGTTCATCCAGGCCGCCCGAGGGCGTAGCGAGTCCCTTGACCACACCTTGATCTTCGGTCCGCCGGGCCTGGGCAAGACTACCCTGGCCAATATCATCGCCCAGGAAATGGGCGTGTCGATCAAGAGCACGTCGGGGCCGGTCCTCGAGCGTCCGGGCGACCTGGCGGCGCTGCTGACCAACCTTGAGCCACACGATGTGCTGTTCATCGATGAAATCCATCGTTTGTCGCCGATTGTCGAGGAAGTGCTGTACCCGGCGATGGAGGATTTTCAGCTCGATATCATGATTGGTGAAGGCCCTGCCGCGCGGTCGATCAAGCTTGATTTGCCGCCGTTCACGCTGGTCGGTGCGACCACGCGGGCGGGGATGCTGACCAACCCGCTGCGTGACCGTTTCGGCATCGTCCAGCGCCTGGAGTTCTATAGCAACGCCGACCTGTCGACGATTGTCAGCCGTTCGGCGAGCATCCTTGGCTTGCCACTGGATCCGGAAGGCGCCTTTGAAATCGCTCGGCGTGCCCGCGGTACCCCGCGGATCGCCAACCGCTTGCTGCGCCGGGTGCGGGACTTCGCAGAAGTTCGTGCCAAGGGCCATATCACCAAGCCAATCGCCGACCTGGCCCTGAACCTGCTGGATGTCGACGAGCGTGGCTTCGATCACCAGGACCGGCGCCTGTTGCTGACCATGATCGAGAAGTTCGATGGCGGGCCGGTCGGGGTGGACAGCCTGGCCGCGGCCATCAGCGAAGAGCGCCACACCATTGAAGACGTGCTGGAGCCCTACCTGATCCAGCAGGGCTACATCATGCGTACCCCGCGGGGCAGGGTAGTGACGCGACATGCGTACCTGCACTTCGGCTTAAACATTCCGTCACGATTGGGCGAGATGCCCGTGGTAGACGAGTTTCCTGATGCCGTGGACGATTAATTAACATTGCGAGCTGATTTTTTCGGGCATTGTGTGGTCCCAGGACCGTACTTTTGCGCGAAAGCCGCAGAACATTGAAAAACAGTTGCCTGGCCGGATTGGCAACCCGAGGAGTAAGCACTAGAGTATGCGCGCGCAAAACGGGCTTGAGCCTTTCGCACATCGTTGTCGCGTTTATTACGAGGACACCGATGCGGGCGGCATCGTGTATTACGTCAATTACCTCAAGTTTATGGAACGGGCTCGAACCGAGCGACTGCGAGAGCTGGGCTTTGCCCAATCTACGCTTGCCGGGGAGGACCTGTTGTTCGTCGTGCATTCCAGCGAAGCGCGCTATCACGCGCCGGCGCGACTGGACGACGAGCTGCTGGTAAGCGCTGAAGTAGTCGAATTGAACCGTGCCAGCCTGCGCTTCAAGCAGCAGGTCAGGCGGGCCACCGATGATGTATTGCTCTGTGAAGGGCAGTTTCTGGTGGCCTGTGTGCGCACTGAAAGTTTAAAACCCCGGGCCATTCCCGAAGCTCTACGAGCGGCCTTTGCCGCCGTGAGCGGCGCGGGTACACACTCAAAGCAGGAGATAAAGCGTGGAAGCTAACGTCGTCGACCATTCCTCCATGTGGAGCCTGGTCAGCAATGCCAGTATCGTGGTGCAACTGGTAATGCTGACCCTGGTAGCCGCATCGGTGACCTCATGGATCATGATCTTTCAGCGCAGCAACCTGCTGCGCGCCGGTCGACGCGCCCTGGAGAGCTTCGAAGAGCGCTTCTGGTCGGGTATCGACCTGTCCAAACTCTACCGCCAGGCGGGTAGCAACCCGGACCCGGATTCCGGCGTCGAGCAGATCTTCCGTGCCGGCTTCAAGGAATTCTCCCGTCTGCGCCAACAGCCAGGCGTTGACCCGGAAGCGGTCATGGAAGGCGTGGCCCGTGCCATGCGCGTTGCCATTTCCCGCGAAGAAGAGAAGCTCGAGCAGAGCCTGCCGTTCCTCGCCACTGTCGGTTCCGTGAGCCCGTATATCGGTCTGTTCGGTACCGTCTGGGGCATCATGAACTCCTTCCGTGGCCTGGCGACTGCCCAGCAAGCCACCCTGGCCACCGTGGCACCGGGTATCGCCGAAGCCCTGATCGCCACTGCGATCGGTCTGTTCGCCGCCATTCCAGCCGTTATCGCTTACAACCGTTTTGCTGCCCGCAGCGAAACCTTGCTGGGCCGTTACTACACCTTCGCCGACGAATTCCAGGCGATCCTGCACCGCAAAGTGCACACCAGCGAAGAATAAGCAGGTAATTCCCAATGGCTTTAATCGCTCGAGCTCGCAAAAAGCGCAAGCCGGTCGCCGAGATGAACGTGGTGCCCTACATCGACGTGATGTTGGTGCTGCTGGTCATCTTCATGGTGACCGCGCCAATGCTCAATCAGGGCGTGAAAGTTGATCTGCCGAAGGTTTCCAGCGAAGCCTTGCCGCAGGACAACAACACCCAGGTCCTGACCATTTCGATCAAGGCTGACAAGACCTACTACTGGAACCTTGGCAGCGAAGTCGATACAGAGAAGCAACAAGACCGCGCCATGACCCTGCCGCAGATGACTGACGCGGTGACCAAGATCATTCGCGTGGGCAACGAAGGCGGCAAGCGTACCCAGGTCTTCATTCGTGGCGACAAGAGCGTCGACTACGGGTCTGTCATGGGCGCGATGGGCGGGTTGCAGAAAGCCGGCGTCGGTAATGTTGGCTTGATTACCGAGGCGCCCTGATGCAGCAACAGCGAGAGCCGTCCGCCTCGGAAAGCTACTTCTGGCCTAGTGTCTGGGCGATTGGCTTGCACGTGCTGGTGTTCGGCATGCTGTTCGTCAGTTTTGCCTTCACTCCGGAGTTGCCGCCGGCCAAGCCGATTGTCCAGGCGACCCTGTACCAGCTGAAATCGAAAAGTCAGGCAACCACCCAGACCAATCAGAAGATTGCGGGTGAGGCGAAGAAATCCGCCGCGCGCCAGACCGAAGTCGAGCAGTTGGAACAGAAGAAGGTCGAACAGGAAGCGGTGAAGGCTGCGGAACAAAAGAAAGAAGAAGCGGCTCAAAAGGCCGAGGAAGCCAAGAAGGCCGACGAGTCGAAGAAAGCGGAAGAGGCGAAAAAGGCTGACGAGGCCAAGAAGGCCGACGAAGCCAAGAAAGCCGATGAAGCGAAGAAGACCGCCGAAGCCAAGAAGGCAGAAGAGAAACAATTGGCTGATATAGCCAAGAAGAAAGCGGAAGAAGAAGCCAAGAAGGCTGCTGAAGAAGAGGCCAAGAAAGCGGCCGCTGAAGAAGCGAAGAAAAAGGTCGTCGAAGACGCGAAGAAGAAAGCCGCCGAAGACGCCAAGAAGAAAGCTGAAGCTGAAGAGGCGAAGAAGAAAGTCGCCGAAGAAGCGAAGAAGAAAGCTGCTGCCGATGCTGCGAAGAAGAAATCGCAGGATGCGGCGCGTAAATCCGCTGAAGACAAGAAGGCCCAGGCCTTGGCAGATTTGCTTTCCGACACGCCTCAGCGTCAGCAGGCCTTGGCGGATGAGCAGGGCGACGAAGTCGCCGGCAGCTTCGATGATCTGATTCGATTGCGTGCAGCGGAAGGCTGGGCTCGTCCACCTTCGGCCCGCAAAGGCATGACGGTTCAGCTGCAAATCGGCATGTTGCCGGACGGTACGGTGACTTCGGTCAAGGTGCTCAAGTCCAGTGGCGACGGTCCGTTTGACGCTTCAGCCGTAGCGGCAGTGAAGAATATTGGACGTTTGACAGAAATGCAGGGAATGAAGCCGAGCGATTTTGCTCCGTATCGTTCATTCAAGATGACATTCACACCTGAGGATCTAGCCCCGTGAGAAACCTCCTTCGAGGAATGCTCGTCGTGATCTGCTGCATGGCAGGGATCGCGATGGCAGATGAGAAAAACATTCTGGTCACCAGCGGCAGCGATCGGGCTACTCCGATTGCAGTCGTGCCGTTCGGCAACCAGGGCGGCAGCGTGCTGCCGGACGACATGGCGGAAATCATCGGTAACGACCTGCGCAATTCGGGTTACTACTCGCCGATTCCAAAACAGAACATGATCAGCCAGCCAAGCCAGGCGAGCGAAATCATCTTCCGTGACTTCAAGGCGCTGGGTGCCCAGTACGTCATGGTCGGCAGCATTGCGCCAGCAGGCGGTCGCCTGCAGGTTCAATACGCCTTGTTCAACGTCGCCACCGAGCAACAAGTGCTCACCGGCAGCGTGTCGGGCAGCGTCGATCAGTTGCGCGACATGTCGCACTACATCGCCGACCAGTCGTTCGAAAAGCTCACCGGTATCAAGGGTGCGTTCTCGACTCGCCTGCTGTACGTGACGGCCGAGCGCTTCTCCGAAAAGAACACCCGTTACACGCTGCAGCGTTCGGACTATGACGGTGCCCGTGCCGTGACCCTGCTGCAATCGCGCGAGCCGATCCTGTCGCCGCGTTTCGCTCCCGATGGCAAGCGTATCGCCTACGTCTCGTTCGAGCAGAAGCGTCCGCGTATTTTCATGCAGAACATCGACACCGGTCGCCGTGAGCAGATCACCAACTTCGAAGGCCTGAACGGTGCGCCAGCCTGGTCGCCGGATGGCAATCGCCTGGCATTCGTGTTGTCCAAGGACGGTAACCCGGACATCTACGTGATGAACCTGGGCTCGCGCCAGATCAGTCGCGTCACCAACGGCCAGGGCATCAACACCGAACCGTTCTGGGGCAAGGATGGTTCGACCATCTACTTCACCTCCGACCGTGGCGGCAAGCCGCAGATCTACAAGACCAGCGTGGGCGGCGGTGGTGCCGAGCGCGTGACTTTCGTCGGTAACTACAACGCCAACCCTAAACTGTCGGCCGATGAAAAGACCCTGGTGATGATCCATCGTCAGGAAGGTTTCACCAATTTCAAGGTGGCGGCCCAGGATTTGCAACGCGGTAGCGTAAAAATCCTCACTGATAGCACTCTGGACGAGTCGCCCACTGTTGCGCCCAACGGCACCATGGTAATCTACGCCACCCGCCAGCAGGGCCGGGGAGTCTTGATGCTCGTGTCTATCAATGGACGCGTGAGGCTCCCGCTTCCTACCGCTCAAGGCGAAGTCAGAGAACCTTCCTGGTCCCCTTACCTGAACTGACGCGGCGCTATACGTTGTACTTAACACACTGGGGTTCATTAGGAGTTTCACGATGGAAATGCTGAAGTTTGGTAAATTTGCTGCGCTGGCACTGGCCATGGCTGTAGCTGTAGGTTGCTCGTCCAAAGGCGGCGACAATGCCGGTGAAGGCGCGGTAGATCCAAACGCTGGTTACGGCGCAAACACTGGTGCAGTTGACGGCTCCCTGAGCGAAGAAGCTGCACTGCGCGCTATCACCACTTTCTACTTCGAATACGACAGTTCGGACCTGAAGCCAGAAGCCATGCGCGCTCTGGACGTTCACGCCAAAGACCTGAAAGCAAACGGCGCTCGCGTTGTTCTGGAAGGCAACACCGACGAACGTGGTACTCGTGAGTACAACATGGCACTGGGCGAGCGTCGTGCGAAAGCCGTTCAGCGCTACCTGGTACTGCAAGGTGTTTCCCCAGCTCAGCTGGAACTGGTTTCCTACGGCGAAGAGCGTCCAGTTGCTACCGGCAACGACGAGCAGTCCTGGGCTCAAAACCGTCGCGTCGAACTGCGTAAGTAATTCGTCATGCGAACGTGCCGTCGTGCTGTAACTGTCCTGGCTCTCAGTCTCGCGCCGCTTGCGGCGTGGGCTGCGGTTCCTGTGGTCGAAAACGATTCCGGCTATAACAATAGCGGGACCAGTTATCCGCCTGCAGGTTACGGTACGAACGGCGCCTATGCCGGGGGAGGGGTTTCGGCCCCTGTCTCGGCACAGGGCGAGCTGTTCAACCAACTGCAATCAATGCAGCAACAGATCGAGCGCCAGCAAGGTGCGATCGAGGTTCTGCAAAATGATGTAGCGCGCATGAAGCAGGAAAGCCTGGAGCGATACCAGGATCTTGATCGGCGCATAGGAACCGGCGTTGCACCTGCCGCGACTCCTGAAAATTCTTCCACCGGTGGCGATTTGAATGCCCCTGGTGCAGCAGCTGGCGCAGCTGCAGCTGCAGGTGCGGGAGCGGCTGCCGCTCAAGCACCCGCCTCGGGTAGCGAGCCGGCAGATCCGGCGAAGGAAAAGCTCTATTACGACGCTGCCTTCGACCTGATCAAGGCCAAGGACTTCGACAAGGCCAGCCAGGCTTTTGCCGCTTTCCTGCGCAAGTACCCGAACAGCCAGTACGCAGGCAATGCCCAGTACTGGTTGGGCGAAGTGAACCTGGCCAAAGGCGATCTGCAAGGTGCGGGTCAGGCATTTGCCAAGGTTTCGCAGCTGTACCCCAAGCACGCCAAAGTGCCTGACTCGCTGTACAAGCTCGCTGACGTAGAACGCCGCCTGGGTCATCCCGACAAGGTAAAAGGCATTTTGCAACAGGTTGTGTCGCAGTATCCGGGCACTTCCGCCGCTCAGCTGGCCCAGCGTGACTTGCAAAAAATGTAAGGGCTGCTTGACCCGTTTCGAAGAAACCCGCGCTTGTCGCGGGTTTTTTCGTTAGAATTCAAGCCCATTTTCTGAAACACGCTTCTTGGGGCCTGCGCATTGCCGGGGTTCCTTGAAGTGCCTGACGGAGGCGGACAGCCTGTTTAGCTGTTACGCCCGTGGCGACTATGCAAGACACATTGAGAATTACCGAAGTTTTCTACTCGTTGCAGGGGGAAACGCGGACTGCTGGCCTGCCCACTGTTTTTGTGCGTCTGACCGGTTGCCCTCTGCGTTGCCAGTACTGCGACAGCGCCTACGCATTCACCGGTGGGACTATTCGCACCCTCGACGATATCCTCGAGCAGGTAGCCGGCTTTCGGCCGCGTTACGTCTGTGTCACAGGTGGCGAGCCCCTGGCCCAGCCCAATGCCATTCCATTGCTCAAGCGCTTGTGCGATGCCGGTTACGAAGTGTCACTGGAAACCAGTGGCTCGATTGATATCTCGGCGGTAGATTCCCGGGTCAGTCGCGTTGTCGACCTGAAAACCCCGGGTTCGAAGGAGGCGCACCGCAATCGCTACGAAAACATCGAGCTGCTGACGCCCAACGATCAGGTGAAGTTTGTCATCTGCTCGCGTGAAGACTATGACTGGTCCGTGTCCAAGTTGATCCAGTACGGTCTGGACCAGCGCGCCGGCGAAGTCCTGTTCTCGCCAAGCCACCACGATCTCAATGCGCGAGACCTGGCGGACTGGGTGGTGGCCGATAACCTGCCAGTGCGTTTGCAGTTGCAGCTGCATAAATATCTTTGGAACGACGAGCCGGGGCGCTGAAATGACTGAACCACTCAACACTGCAGAAAAACGCGCAGTCATCCTGTTGTCCGGCGGCCTTGATTCGGCAACCGTCGTGGCCATGGCGCGTGCCGAAGGCTATAGCTGCTACACCATGAGCTTCGACTACGGCCAGCGCTCTCACGCCGAGTTGTACGCTGCCGAACGCGTTGCCCGCGACCTGGGTGTGATCGAGCACAAGGTCATCGGCCTTAACCTGAACGGCATGGGCGGCTCGGCGCTAACCGACACCAGCATCGATATTCCAGAAGAGTTGGGCGAGGGCATTCCGGTGACCTACGTGCCGGCGCGTAACACGGTATTCCTGTCCTTGGCGTTGGGCTGGGCGGAAGTGCTCGGTGCACGGGATATCTTCATCGGCGTCAACGCGGTGGATTACTCCGGTTACCCGGATTGCCGTCCCGAGTTCATCGAATCATTCGAGCGCATGGCCAATCTGGCGACCAAGGCCGGCGTGGAAGGCAATGGCTTCCGGATTCAGGCGCCGTTGCAAAACCTCAGCAAGGCACAGATCGTCCAGGCCGGTGTAAAGCTTGGCGTGAACTACGGCCTGACCGTTTCCTGCTATCAGGCCGACGATGAGGGCCGTGCCTGCGGCAAGTGCGACAGCTGCCGACTGCGCGCAGAAGGCTTTGCGGCGGCCGGAATCAGCGACCCGACACCTTATTTTTGAATTATTTTAAAATAGGTGTTGAATAGTCCTTAAAAATCAGTATTATACGCGCCACCACACAGCGGGTCGTTAGCTCAGTTGGTAGAGCAGTTGGCTTTTAACCAATTGGTCGTAGGTTCGAATCCCACACGACCCACCATTTTTGGCGGTTTAGAAAATCCGGAAGGCCCACGCAAGTGAGGATTTCCGGGTTTTTTTTTGCCTGCGATTTAACGCCCACCTGTTCCTTGGCTGCACTGCAGGGCGCAGGTCAGAATCATCTTTTGCATCCTGCCGATATTCTGTAGCCTTGCGCAGCTTCAGCGCTGTCCGTGCCTGATCAACTCACTTTCCCGGCGGTACCCTGTTGGGGCCGGAGCCGGGTGTATACTCGACTTTCGCGCGAATGCGCCTGCAGGTCTTGCGAACATGACGCAGATTTCCGAACGCCTTCTGGTTCAAGCCCACCTCGACGCCAAGCAGCCCAAGCCGCTGACCGCCGATGAGGAAGCTTATTATCGTGCCGCCATCGCTGCCGAGCTCAAGGCTCAGGACGCGGTACTGGTGGCGCACTTCTATTGCGATCCGGTGATTCAGGCCCTGGCCGAAGAGACCGGAGGCTGTGTCTCCGACTCGCTGGAGATGGCCCGCTTCGGCAACGCCCACCCGGCCAAGACGGTGGTGGTCGCCGGTGTGAAGTTCATGGGCGAGACAGCCAAGATCCTCAACCCTGAAAAACGCATCCTGATGCCGACCCTGGAAGCGACGTGCTCGCTGGACCTTGGGTGCCCCGTCGATGAGTTTTCCGCGTTCTGTGACCAGCACCCGGAGCGTACGGTGGTGGTCTACGCCAATACTTCGGCGGCGGTCAAAGCCCGCGCGGACTGGGTGGTGACTTCAAGTTGCGCGCTGGAAATCGTCGAAAGCCTGATGGATAACGGTGAAACCATCATCTGGGGGCCGGACAAGCACCTGGGTACTTACATCCAGCGACAGACCGGTGCCGACATGCTGCTATGGGACGGTGCCTGCATCGTTCACGAAGAGTTCAAGTCCAAGCAGCTCGAAGACATGAAGGCGCTGTATCCGGATGCAGCGATCCTGGTACACCCGGAGTCACCGACCTCGGTGATCGAGCTGGCGGATGCCGTCGGGTCCACCAGCCAGTTGATCGCGGCGGCACAGAGCCTGCCGAACAAGACCCTGATCGTCGCTACCGATCGCGGTATCTTCTACAAGATGCAGCAGCTATGCCCGGACAAGGTCTTTATCGAAGCGCCAACGGCCGGTAACGGCGCGGCATGCCGCAGTTGCGCGCATTGCCCCTGGATGGCGATGAATACCCTTGAGCGCACGCTCAAGAGCTTGAAGGAGGGCGCGAACGAGATCTTTGTTGATCCGGCGTTGATTCCGCAGGCGATTCGGCCGCTCAAGCGCATGCTGGACTTTACCCAGGCGGCGCGGATGAAGTTGGCCGGCAACGCCTGAGGTCTCTCATTCAGCAAAAAAACTTGTGGGAGCGAGCCTGCTCGCGAAGACGGTGTAACAGTCAAAGTTGATAGTGATTGACACACCGCTTTCGCGAGCAGGCTCGCTCCCACAGTGGTTTTCGTATGGCTGAATTATTTGGTCTTCTTCGGGACCCGCACCAACTGGGTGTTGGAATACATGTCATGCCAGCTGCGCTTCTGCTTGTCGAACAGCGACCAGAAGAAACCCAGGCCTACGCACAGCAACGATGCGATCGCCACCACAAAGCGCAGCAGCGCCTGCCACAGGCTGATGGATGAGCCATCGGCATTCTGTACCCGTACGCACCACACCTGCATCCCCAGGGTCTGGCCTGAATAGGTCCAGAACTTGGCGAAGAAGCCAAACAGTACGAACAGCAAGACCGTCGAGAGCAGCGGGTCACCGTCCAGCGCGCCAGCTTCGGTCAGGGTGCGCATTTTCTCTTCGCCGATGATCGCCATCTGGACCATCTTGTAGACGCCGCTGGTGACGATCAGCAGGGCGGTGCACAGCAGGAAATCATAGAACATTGCTGCCAGGCGACGACCCAGGCCGACGGCGGGAAAGTCGCCCTGGGGTTTGAGCAGGTGTTTCGACATGGCAGCCTCTGGGCGCAAAAGAAGCCATTTTACGGATTTACGCGCACAAAAAAGCCCCTGATGTCAGCATCAGGGGCTTTTTCGTTACAGAAGATTAGGCTTCTGCTTGTACTTCGTCAGCCTGCATGCCTTTCTGGCCTTGCACGGCGATGAAAGTCACTTTCTGGCCTTCTTTCAGGCTCTTGAAACCGTTGCCCTGGATGGCGCGGAAATGCACGAACAGATCCGGACCGCTTTCAGGAGTGATAAAACCAAAACCTTTCTCGTCGTTAAACCACTTGACGGTACCGCTCTGACGTTGGGACATTTCTTATTTCCTTTGACGCAAAAAATTAATGACAGTCTCTTTCTCATGAAAGAGTACTGGGGCTGGTTGCAGGAGAGTAAGAAGACGTCGAACGGGATGTAGCTAACTTGTAGGCTACTGCCCAGGTCACGATTCCAAGCGACCCATGCAAACACAGTGAACAAACTCTACGCCAACTACGGGAGAAAAAACAAGCCCCTTTGGAGGCCCCGGATTTGCTCAGGTTGCTGACACCACTGACAACTAGCGCGGGCTTATGCGTTGACGGTGTTCAAATGTTTTCGATCGTTATAAGCAAAGTTCATAATCGAAGCTTAGAGCCAAACGATGCACTATTTTATGGCGGTTGCGTTACACATTAGTGCAGTGTAAGCGCAACCGCGTTACTTATAGGAACAGTCAATCAACCGCGATAGTAGCGTTGTGGAACAAATGGCATTTTGCTTACAAGCAAAGGCACCTTTTTCCCACGAACGATTGCCCATACTGGCGTATCGATGG
The DNA here is from genome assembly GCF_014596605.1 of Pseudomonas sp. PSB11. Lineage (NCBI taxonomy): Bacteria > Pseudomonadati > Pseudomonadota > Gammaproteobacteria > Pseudomonadales > Pseudomonadaceae > Pseudomonas > Pseudomonas sp. PSB11. The sequence continues at coordinate 2,825 of NZ_NOIO01000029.1, read as the reverse complement.
CGGTGTAGCCGCTGTCCAGATAACCCATGGCCAAAGGGGCGCCCAGGGTTGGTCCGAAGCCGCCGCTGCAGACGCTGCCGATGATCTCGCCTGCTTCGTTGACGATTTCAGCACCTTCGCGCACAGGTGTGCGTTCCTGCGGCAGCAGGCCAACGCGCTTACGGGTAACACCGGTTTGTTGTTGTGCGAACACACTTTCTGCGCCAGGGAAGCCACCGGCGCGCGCGCCATCGGCACGACGCGGTTTGGAGATGGCCCATAACAGGCTGGCTTCGATTGGGCTGGTATCGGTATTCATGTCATGGCCGTACAGGCACAGGCCGGCTTCCAGGCGCAGGGAGTCACGTGCGCCGAGGCCAATGGCCGCGACTTCAGGCTCGGCCAGCAAGGCCCGGGCGAGGGCTTCGGCGTTGGCGGCCGGTACCGAGATTTCGAAACCGTCTTCACCGGTGTAACCCGAGCGGCTGACAAAGCAGTCCACACCCAGCAGTTTCACGGGGGCGAACTGCATGAAGGTCATCTTTGCCACTTCTGGCGCCAGACGTGCCAGTACAGTCACCGCGGCAGGACCTTGCAGGGCGAGCAGGGCGCGTTCTTCGAACAGGGGCTCGATAGTGCACTGGTCACCGATGTGCTTGCGCAGGTGGGCCAGGTCCTGGTCCTTGCAGGCGGCGTTGACCACCAAAAACAGTTCGTCGTTACCCAGGTTGGCGACCATCAGGTCGTCAAGGATGCCACCGGTCTCGTTGGTGAACATCGCGTAGCGCTGCATGCCCACCGGCAAGTCGACGATGTCCACTGGCACCAGGGTCTCCAGTGCCTTGGCGGCATTGGCGCCGGTCAGGCGAATCTGGCCCATGTGCGAGACATCGAACAAGCCGGCCTGCTCGCGGGTGTGCTGGTGTTCCTTCATCACGCCCAGCGGGTACTGCACTGGCATGTCATAGCCGGCGAACGGCACCATGCGCGCGCCCAATTCGACGTGCAGGGCGTGCAACGGCGTTTTCAACAGTTGTTCGGTGGACATATTCAGCTCCTGGAGAAGTGTGAGATGAGCGCGCATCAGCACTCGATAATGTTGACCGCCAAACCGCCACGGGCGGTTTCCTTGTATTTGCTTTTCATGTCGGCGCCGGTTTGGCGCATGGTGCGGATGACCTTGTCGAGGGACACGAAGTGCTGCCCGTCGCCGCGCATGGCCATGCGCACGGCATTGATGGCCTTGACCGAGCCCATGGCGTTGCGCTCGATGCAAGGCACTTGCACCAGCCCGCCAATCGGGTCGCAGGTCAGCCCGAGGTTATGTTCCATGCCGATTTCCGCGGCGTTTTCCACTTGCTGCACGGTGCCGCCAAGCACCTCGCAAAGGGCGCCCGCCGCCATTGAACAGGCCACGCCGACTTCGCCCTGGCAGCCGACTTCGGCGCCCGAGATCGAAGCATTTTCCTTGTACAGAATGCCAATGGCCGCGGCGGTCAGCAGAAAGCGCACCACCCCGTCATCGTTCGCGCCGGGGATGAAGCGCATGTAGTAATGCAGTACTGCCGGGATGATCCCGGCCGCGCCGTTGGTCGGGGCAGTTACCACGCGTCCGCCGTTGGCGTTTTCTTCGTTGACCGCCAGGGCGTACAAGTTGACCCAGTCCAGTACCGACAGCGGATCGCGCAGCGACGATTCGGGGTTCTTGCACAATTGCCGGTGCAGCGCGGCTGCCCGGCGCTTGACCTTCAGGCCACCGGGCAGGATGCCTTCGTTGCGGCAACCGGCGGCGACGCAGTCCTGCATCACTTGCCAGATCTTCAGCAGGCCGGCGCGGGTTTCCGCTTCCGGGCGCCAGGCACTTTCGTTGGTCAGCATGACCTGGCTGATGGACAAGCCGTAGGTGGTGCAGTGACCGAGCAGGTCCTTGGCGCTTTTGAATGGGAAAGTCAGGGGGGTAGCGTCTTCGACGATGCGGTCGGCGCCGGCGGCGTCTTCATCGACGACAAAACCACCGCCGACCGAATAGTACTCGCGGCTGCGGATTTGCAAGCCCGCGGCGTCGAAGGCGCGAAAGATCATGCCATTGGGGTGATAGGCCAACGGCTTGCGAATCATCGCCAGGTGTTCTTTCTCATTGAACGCAATGCTGTGTTCGCCGAGGAGGTTCAAGCGGCCATTGCCGCGAATTTCGTGCAGGCGAGCGGCGACGGTTTCGGTATCCACGGTGTCCGGGTGTTCGCCTTCCAGGCCGAGCAACACAGCCTTGTCGCTGCCGTGGCCTTTACCGGTGGCGCCGAGTGAGCCGTACAGCTCGACTTTGACGCAAGCGGTCGCGGCGAGCAGCCCTTCACGGCGCAAACCTTCGGCGAAACGTGCGGCAGCGCGCATCGGGCCGACGGTGTGGGAGCTGGAGGGGCCAATGCCAATCTTGAACAGGTCGAACACGCTTAACGACATGGTTGTTCTCCGGTTTCTTGTTATAGGCGTTTCACGGGAGATGCTTTGTGTAGGAGCTGCCGCAGGCTGCGATCTTTTGATCTTGTTTTTTCAAGATCAAGATCAAAAGATCGCAGCCTGCGGCAGCTCCTACAGGGGGTGTGGTGTGCTTGATAGGGGCGAGTAAACCCGCCCCCTGCTGGTTTAAGCGTAGCTTTCGATCGACGGGCAGGCGCAGACCAGGTTGCGATCGCCGAAGACGTTATCGACGCGGCCGACCGGCGGCCAATACTTGGCGTCGATCAGGGTCTCCAGCGGATAAACCGCCTGCTCACGGCTGTACGGATGCGACCACTCGCCGACCAACTCCGCCGCGGTGTGCGGGGCGTTTTTCAGTGGGTTGTCGT
>NZ_NOIO01000028.1:0-88294 GCF_014596605.1 Pseudomonas sp. PSB11 | reverse complement strand
GGCCACTGCTCAACGCCCTGCTCAACACCGCGAGCGGCGCGACCTGGGTGTCCCTGCACCACGGCGGCGGCGTCGGCATGGGCTTCTCCCAGCACTCGGGCATGGTGATTGTCTGCGACGGTACTGATGAAGCGGCCGAGCGTATCGCACGCGTGCTGCACAACGACCCGGCGACCGGCGTCATGCGTCATGCCGATGCGGGCTACCAGATCGCGATCGACTGCGCGAAGGAGCAGGGCCTGAACCTGCCGATGATCACCGGTAAATAACACACCCCCTGTAGGAACCGGCTTGCTGCAGGCGGCGCTCCGACGAAAGCGGTTCGTCTGGCCCACCAGGGTGCCTGCATCGCCAGCAAGCCGGCTCCTACAGAAATCCCCCCATACGAGGAAACTGCCATGAGCAGCAGCCCGTTTACCCAACAACTGCAAGGCGTTCGCGTGCTGGACTTGAGCCGCGTCCTGGCCGGCCCGCACTGCACCGCGATGCTGGCGGACCTTGGCGCCGACGTGATCAAGTTCGAAGTGCCGGGACACGGCGATGACAGCCGTCACCTGGGTCCCTTCAAGGACGGCGAGAGTGTTTACTTTGGCCTGATCAATCGCGGCAAGCGCAGTGTCGAGATGGATTTCAAGTCCACCGCAGACCTGGCCCGCCTGTATGAACTGGTGCGCGACGCCGACGTCGTCGTGGAGAACTTCCGCCCCGGCGTCACCCGTCGCCTGGGCATCGATTTCGATACCCTCAAGCAATACAACCCCAGGCTGATCTACGCGAGCATCTCCGGCTTCGGCCAGCATGGTCCGCTGTCAACCAACCCGGCCTACGACATCGTCGCGCAGGCGATGTCCGGGCTGATGAGCGTCACCGGTTTTGCCGACACAGGACCGACCCGCAGCGGCGAGGCCATCGGTGACTTGTGTGCCGGGGTCTACGCCGCCTGGGCCATCAGCTCGGCGTTGTTCGCCCGCGAGCGGCACGCGCCGGGCCCGCAATACATCGACGTCGCCATGTTCGATGTGCTGTTCAGCCTGCAAATGACCGGCCTGTCCAATCTCTTTGCCAATGGCGTCGCGCCGGGCCTGGTCGGCAATCGCCATCCGGTGTCGACCCCCTTCGATACCTATCGCGCGGCGGATGGCCAGGTGGTCATTGCGGTCGCCAGCAACAAACTGTTCCAGCGCCTGTGCGAATGCATGGGCAAGCCAGAACTGGCCAGCGACCCACGCTTCGCCGATGACCCGCAACGCACGCAAAACGAGCCGGCCTTGCGCGCCGAAATCGAACACTGGACCGGCCAACTGAGCGTCGACCAGGCCTGCGACACGCTCCTCGATGCCGGCGTACCGTCCTCCCCGGTGTGGAACCTCGCCCAGGCTGCCGACAGCGAACAGGCACAGGTTCGTCAATTGCTGGTTCGCCCCGCGGGCTGCGAGCAGCCACTGGTGCCGCAACCGGTTTTCTTCAATGGCCATAAACCCCATGCCCTCACCCTCGCGCCTCGCCTGGGCGCTGACAACGAGGCATTCGGACTGAACAAACAGGAGATTCCCCATGAACTTTGAACTGGACCAGGTCGAACTGGCCGTTATCGAAACCGCTGAAAAACTGGCCCGCGAGGTGATCCAGCCGCGCGCCCAGCATTACGACGAAACCGAGACGTTCTGTGCCGAGAGCCTGCAAGCCCTGGCTGAACTGGGTGGCATGGGCATCAACCTGCCCGAAGAATATGGTGGCCTGGGCATCGGCAGTCTGGCAATGAGTCGCGTGGTCGAAGCCGTCGCCGGCGCCTGTGCCTCAACCGCGTCGGCCCTGACCGCGCACTTCCTGGCGACCGACTCGATCCTGATCGGCGGCACCGAAGCGCAAAAGCAGGAATGGCTGCCCCGCGCTGCCAGCGGCGAGTTGCTCGGGGCATTTGCCCTGACCGAACCGGCCGCGGGCTCCAACCCGGCCGACATGCGCTGCCGGGCGCAGGCTGAAAACGGCGGCTGGAGAATCCGTGGCAGCAAGCACTACATCACCAACGCCCGTGAAGCCGGTTTCATCGTGCTCTACGCCAAGACCGACGCCGACGCCGGGCACAAGGGCATCAGCGCCTTCATGATTCCCCAGGGCACTGCGGGCATCAGCTTCTCCAGTCCGGAAAAAACCATGGGCCTGCGCGGCAGCACCATCTATGAACTGTCCCTGGATTGCTGGCTGCCGGCATCGGCACTGCTGGGCAGCGAAGGCGCCGGTTTCAACACCGCCATGGCCGTACTCGACCGCGGCCGCGTCGAAGTCGCCGCCATGTCCCTGGGGGTTGCCAATGCGGCGTTGCAGGCAAGCCTTGCCTGGGTGCGCGAACGGCAGATCGGGCCCAAGCCGCTGGCGGCCTATCAAGGCACCCAATGGCGCATCGCTGACATGCATGCGCAGCTGGAAGCGGCTCGCATGCTCACCTGGAAAGCCGCCGCGCGCCGTGACAGCGGCGAACGCTTCAGCCTGGAATCGGCCACTGCCAAGTTGTTCGCCGCCGAATGCGCCGGCTTCATTACCGATGCCGCTCTGCAACTGCACGGCGGCTACGGCTACATCCGCGACCTGCCGCTGGAGCGCTATGTGCGCGACGCACGGATCCTGCGGATTTTCGAGGGCACCTCGGAAGTGCAGAAAATCATTATTTCGCGAAGCGTACTCGACGCCCAGCGCTAACCGGGCAAAAACCGGGGCCTGCCTTGCAGGCCTCATCCCGAATGTCCCCACCTGAGAAGGCTGTCGTATTCCACGACACCCGAGAGGAACCGCCATGTCCGCCTCCAAAGAAAGTGCGCAGCGCAAGTCGTATATAGAACGGCGATCCATCGATTACATTCCCGAATCCGAGCGCCATGGACGACTGCTCAGTCAGTTCACCCTGTGGTTCGGCGCCAACCTGCAAGTCACCGCCATCGTCACCGGAGCCCTGGCCGTGGTGCTGGGCGGCGATGTGTTCTGGTCGCTGATCGGCCTGCTGATCGGTCAACTGCTGGGCGGCGCGATCATGGCCTTGCACGCAGCCCAGGGCCCGCAGCTGGGCCTGCCGCAAATGATCTCCAGCCGTGTGCAGTTCGGTGTCTACGGCGCCGTCATCCCCATCGTTCTGGCCTGCCTGATGTACGTGGGATTCTCCGCCAGCGGCTCGGTGCTCGCCGGCCAGGCTATCAGCCAGTTGCTAAACGTCAGTGATGGCACCGGCATTCTCATTTTCGCGGCGATGATCGTCGTGCTGACCGTGCTGGGCTATCGCACCATCCACTGGATCGGACGGCTGTCGAGCCTCATTGGCGTGGTGTCGTTTTTCTACCTGTTCTACCGCTTGCTGTCCGCCCACGACATCGGCGAACTGCTGGCCAACCGGCACTTTTCCCTGAGCAGTTTTCTGCTGGCGATCTCGCTGTCGGCCTCCTGGCAGATCGCTTTCGGCCCCTACGTCGCCGACTATTCGCGCTATCTGCCGAGAAGCACATCGGCCCTGAAAACCTTTCTCGCCGTTGGGCTGGGATCGGTCATCGGCACCCAGATCTCCATGATCTTCGGTGTGTTCGTCGCCGCGCTGGCGGGGGATCAGTTCGCCGGGCACGAGGTGTCCTACATCGTTGGCCTGGGTGCAAGTGGCTTTGTGGCGTCGCTGCTGTTTTTCAGCATCGTGTTCGGCAAGGTCACCATCACGACCCTCAACGCCTATGGCAGCTTCATGTCACTGGCAACCATCGTCAGCGGTTTTCGCGGCAACCAGGAAATTTCCAGGGTGTCGCGCCTGCTCTACATCCTGGTCATGGTCGGCGCGGCGACAGCACTGGCCTTGATGGGCCGCCACTCGTTCCTGCATGACTTCTCCGCCTTCATCCTGTTCCTGCTGGCGTTTTTCACCCCCTGGAGCGCGATCAACCTGGTGGACTTCTACCTGGTGACCAAAGAGCGCTACGACATTCCGGCCCTCTCGGATCCTGATGGCCGCTACGGACGCTGGAACCTGCCCGGCATCGCGGTGTACACCCTCGGCGTGGTGATCCAGATGCCATTCATTGCCACCAGCTTCTACACCGGCCCGCTGGTCGAAACCCTCGGTGGCACCGATATCTCATGGCTGATCGGCCTGATAGTGCCCGCCTTCATCTACTACTGGGTGGCACGGGGTTCGCACCAACGCGTGCCTTCGCGGCTGATTCTTCCGCAAGAGTCCAATCCGCTCTGATCCGGCTGCAGGGCGGCGCGCCAGGGCCGCCCTGCCCGTAACCCTGAACAATCACTTTTTCCCTGATGAAACCACCATGCTTGCAATCGACGCCTCCACCCATTCGCCACTCAGCGCTCGCGACCGGCTGGTTCGCGCTGCAGTCGAGCTATTCGCAACACGTGGCTTCCAGGCCATTGGCTTGCGTGACCTGGCAAGTCACGTCGGGTTGCAGGCCGGGTCGCTTTACCACCACATCGAAAATAAACAGTGCCTGTTGTTCGAGCTCATCGAATCCGCTTTGTCCGACTTGCTGATCATCACCAGGCGTCGCATGAAAGGCGCCAAAACCCGCGCCGAACGGGTACGTCGCTTTGTCCAGGCCTTCGTAGGCTTTGCCTTGACCGAAAAGCACCGATTGATCCTGGTGACCCGCGAGTTCGTGAACCTCGACGAGGCCCACAAACATCACGTCGACAAGTTGAAGCACGCGCACCGTGCGATGTTGAGCGACATCATCGCCGATGAACGCGCACGCAAAGACAAACCCCATGCCGAGACCTGCCTGATCACCCATGCAGTGATGGGTATGCTCTATGGCCAGTTGCACTGGAACGAATTGGAGATTGCTGAACGGCAGCTGACGGAACTACTCACGGTTTGCGTCCTGCGCATTATCGCAAGAGACGGCCTGAGTGCCGACCTGACTTCAAGTGATCACAATGCGCAGCACTGGTTTGTCGATCCGAAAAGCGCACATGCGCACTTGAACCTCAAGCCATGATTCGAGGCTTGCAGCGGGGCCGCCGGACTACGTCAGCTCAAAGCGCTCTAACGCGTAATCCTTGCCGGCCAGGGTCAGTTCAAAAATGGTGGAGCCGAACGTCCCCCTTGTGACTTTTTGCTTCACAAGACGTTTGGCCTGGAGTTGCTTCAGACCGGTTTCAACTTCTAACGTGCTGAGGGAGACCAGCTTGCAAATCGAGTCCAGATTTGCAACTTTCCTGAAGTTCGCATGATAGGCCAAAGCTTCCATCAACAGCGTCTGGTTTTCCGTCAGCCGTGGGAACTGAGGGTTGTTCTTTTTGTAAATTTTTCGCTCTATCTCGTGTAACTCGCCGTCCGTTCCTTCGGTGATGCGGGCGTAGAAAATCGCTACAGACAGCATGGCGATTAAAATCGCGATAATCATCAGCAGCGACCAATTCGGCATTGGCGTTTCCAGCAATAGCCAATCCCGGAAAAATAGCAGCCAGCCCGTGGCCACAGCCAGCAACGTCAGGTCGAAGTAAGTGTCGAGCAGCGTCATGGCAGCCCCAGCGACAAGCAAAATTCCAGCCGGATAGGCCATGGCCTTGAACATGAACGGGGAGCGCTTGCCTTGTGCTGCCATGCTACTCGTCTCGAGTATGGAAACAGATGTCATCAGCATAGCAGTGGAAAAGTGCTCCTTGCAGGAGACCTGCAAAGATCAGCTACCGATCCAGCAAAGGTGCCAGCAGTGCGCACATGCCGCGCCAGTGCGAACCCTCCCAGTAAATTCGTTGGCAACCGTCGCAGCGCAGGAAGTGCGAATAGAGGGCGCCAACCCGTGGCGGCACCTGCAAACGGGCGAGTTCCGCGCTGATCTCGTGCAGCGGCAGGTTGCAATGAAGGCACAGGCTGAATGGCCGCGCGCTACGCGCCAGGTCCAGGCGCTCGTATATTTCACGCAGCTGCAGCGATGGTTTAAGGGCATGCACGTAGCAGCCGTGGCTGATGATGCGCCGCTTGAGCAGCTCGCGGTCGCGGGTCAGCACGATGCGCCCTTGGGTTGCTGCGATCTCGGCGATCTCGCCATCCTCGAAGCCATTGTCGTAGAGCGTGTCGAAGCCGCTCATGCGCAAAAGGCTGGCCAGGCCGCCCAGGTGCGCATCTGCGACAAAGCGCAACACACGTAAAGGTTGCGCACGAACCTTCAGCAGCGGGCTGATGTCCAGCGCTTCGAATTTGGGATACACCGCCAACCGGTCGTCGTCGATGATCACCCGATCCAGGCCCACCGACTCACCGTTGAGCAGCACCAGCTCGACCTCCGTGTGCGGTATCCCGAGCGCCTCGATCATGTGCTTGACCGTCGCCCCTCGCGCGCACTCGCAGGTGAATGACTGCCGCCGTCGCTCGGCCGGCAGGAAATCGTTGAGCTCCTCATAGAAGCGGAAATTTGCACGTGTCATGCTTTACAGTATGGCAGGGCTACAGGATGCGCGAGTCGGGTTTAAGCATCTGCTGCGGCAGGCTGAATCAGCTGGCCTGCGCTACCCGGCCAGCTATCCCACCGACGTCGCCCTTGCAGCCCGCGCCGGTTCACGGGATGTCACCAGGCCGATGAAGGAAATCGCCAACGCCAGGCCGATGGTCGTGCTCACTTCGGTGCGGTGTTCGGGCGTGATCATCATCACCGCCAGCGCCGCACAGATGAACAGGATGACCAGCCAGGTGAGCCACGGGAACAACCACATGCGAAAGGCCAGCTCGACCTTCTGCCGGCGCAACATGCGCCGCATGCGCAGTTGTGACACGGCAATCGCCAGGTACACCAGCAAGGCGATGGCGCCGGAACTGGCGAGCAGGAACTCGAACAGGCCGGCGGGCATGAAGTAGCTCCAGACAGTGATCGCGGCGCCCAGCACCGTGCTGGCGATGACGGCGGCCCGCGGCACGCCTTCGGAGGAGGTCGCCTTGAGCACCTTCGGTGCGTCGCCACGACGGCCCAGCGAGTACAGCATGCGCGAGGCAATGTAGATCGAGGAGTTCATGCAACTGGCCACGGCGATCAGTACCACCACGTCCACCATGAACTTGGCGTGGGGAATGTCCATCAGCTCAAGCGCGCGCTGGTAGGAACCCACGGAAGCCAACAGCGGATCATTCCAGGGCACCACGGAGATCACCACGAAAATCGACAACAGGTAGAACACTCCGATCCGCCAGATCACCGAGCGAGTGGCCTTGGCAATGTTTTGCGCGGGGTTATTCGATTCGGCAGCGGCGATGGTGACCGCCTCCGTACCGATGAAGCTGAACATGATGGTGATGAAAGCGCCGACCACCGCGGACAAGCCGTTGGGGGCAAAGCCGCCGTGCTGGGCCATCAAGCCGCTCAAGCCGCTGACCTGGCGATCGGGAACCCAGCCCATCAGCACGGCAAAACCCACACCGATGAAACCGATGATCGCCACGACCTTGGCCATGGCAAACCAGAATTCGAACTCCCCGTACTTGGACACACTGAACAGATTGGTCACCACCAGGGCGATGATCGAACCCAGGGCGAACAGCCAGGCATCGACCTGGGGAAACCACTGGTGCAGCACATGGCCGGCCGCCAGGGCTTCGATGGGAATCACCAGGACCCAGAACCACCAATAAAGCCAACCGATGGTAAACCCGGCCCAGCGCCCGATGGCCTGGTCGGCATAGGTAGAGAACGATCCGGTATCGGGATTGGCCACCGCCATTTCCCCGAGCATGCGCATGACCAGCACGACCAGCAGGCCGGAGAACAGATAGGCCAGCAAGACGGCCGGGCCAGCCGCGGCAATGGCATGCCCCGACCCGACGAACAGGCCGGCACCAATGATGCCGGCGATGGAAAGCATGGTGACGTGACGAGGCTTGAAGCCCTGCGCCAATTGGCCGTTCGAATCCTTGAAACTGGGGCTTGTCATTGTGGGCACCGCGGCAAAAGATGCGCCACCTTACCCGGCTTTTCCGCCAAATCAATTACCTGATCGCGTCGCCTCCGTACCTGATCTCGACACGGGGCGCGTGTCCGGTCGCAAGCAGAACTGATCAGTCATCAACGGCTCGTCCCTTGTCTTCGGCCACAGTCATGGTGTGGGGAAACACCACGCCCACCCGCTCGGCATACTTCATCCAGGCCGCCTTGAGCCGTTGCACCGTCTCCGGCTGAGCAGCAGCCAGGTCGGTGGTTTCGCCGCGGTCCTGCGCCAGATCGAACAATTGCCATTGCGGCGGCTGGGCGTTATCGCCAAACCCGCCCTGCGGGCGCATGCCCAGCAGCTTCAGGTTTCCCTCGCGGTAATAGGCATTGCCGAACAGCTCTCCGGCCAGGCTGTCGTTAATGTGCGGGCTGCCTTTACCGGCGAGCATTGGCAGCATTGATTTGCCGGTGATCGGGTGTTTATCGGCATCGGCTGGCAGTGCGATACCTGCCAGTTCCAGGAAGGTCGGCGCCAGGTCATCCACCCGCGCTACGCCGCGTTCCACCCCCTGACGACGCAATGCCTTGGGCAACTGGACGATCGCCGGCACGCTGATGCCGCCTTCTGCGGTGGTGCCTTTGAATAGGCGGAAGGGAGCCGCGCTGACCTCGGCCCAGCGCAGGCCATAGTCGATCTGTGATCCCTTCTGCCCGAGGTTGGCATAGCTATTGTCGGTGCGCGCGCCGGGTGGATAGAACTGAGCGTGGTTCTCCCCCGCCGCCCCGTTATCCGACATGAACACGATCAGGGTGTTGTCGTATTGGCCACTCTGGCGCAGGTAATCGATCAGGCGGCCGATGTTGTGGTCGAGGTTATCGACCATGGCAGCGTAGATTTCCATCTTCCGCGCCTCGACCTGTTGCTGCTCAGGGCTCAATTGCTCCCAGCCCGGCAGCTTGGGATTCACCGGCAACGGTTTCGCCGGCTGGGCGTCGCCCGCCATCAAGCCCAGCTTTTTCATCCGCTCGATACGCGCCAACCGTACGCTGTCATAGCCCTGATCGAACCGCCCCTTGTACTTGTCCAGGTACTCCTTGGGCGCTTGCAGCGGCCAGTGCGGCGAGGTGAAGGCCGCGTAGGCGAAAAACGGCTTGCCGTCTTTCTGGCTGTTTTGCAGGTAGCCGATCAGCTTGTCGGTGTAGAAGTCCGAGGAATAGAAATTCTCCGGCAACTCCACGGCCTTGCCGTTTTCGCGGTAGTGCACTTGCTCGATTTTTGTCGGGTCGATGCTGGAGGGTTTGAAGTGCGATGCACCGCCCTCCAGCAAAGTGAAAGACTGCTCGAATCCTCGTTGATCAGGTCCTTGATCCGCCTCCAGCCCCAGGTGCCATTTGCCGACCATCAGGGTGCTGTAGCCGCCCTGTTGCAGCAGTTCGGCAATCGAGTAAGAACGCTGGTTCAGATACCCCTCGTAACCCGGCTTGCCCCGTTGAAACGGTTGCAAGGCTTCAGCCATGGTGCCGAGCCCGGCGAGGTGATTGTCGGTGCCGGACATCAGCATCGAGCGGGTGATCGAACAGGTCGGCGCAGCGTACAGGTTGGTGAACTGCAGGCCATCCCTGGCGAGTTGATCCAGGGTTGGCGTACTGATTTCGCCGCCATAGCTGCCCAGGTCGGAATAGCCCAGGTCATCGGCCACGATCAGCAGGATGTTAGGCTGCACGGAGCCTGAGCTGGCCGCCATGGCCAGGCTGCTACCCAGCGCCAGCACGGCCGTCAGAAAGGTGTGAGGCAGACGCATGTGTTCTCTCTTATTGTGGTTGATCGAGGGTTGTTCGGTGCCTGGCTTACGCTTCAAATATCGCCACCGCGCGAACAAACCCCGCCGATGCGTGCTTGATCTTGTAGGGGAAACACGACACCGTGAACCCACTGGCCGGCAGGGATTGCAGATTGGCGAGCTTTTCCATTTGCCCATAGCCGATATCGCGTCCGGCCTTGTGCCCCTCCCAAATGATCGAGGCATCGCCGTCGGCTGCAAAACGCTCCCGGGTGTACTTGAACGGTGCGTCCCAACTCCAGGCATCGGTGCCGACCACCCGCACCCCACGCTCCAACAGATACAAGGTGGCTTCACGACCGATTCCGACACCGGCATCCAGATACCCCGGTTGACCGAATAACGCCCCGGCACGGGTGTTGACCAGCACGATATCCAGTGGCTGCAATTGATGGCCAATTCGCCCCAGCTCGGCTTCGATCTCGTCGGCCGTCACCACATGACCGTCCGCCATGTGCCGAAAGTCCAGCTTCACTCCCGGTTGCAGGCACCAATCCAGCGGTAACTCATCGATGCCGAACGCCGGCTGACCGCCATCGGTGGTCGAGGCGTAATGCCAGGGCGCATCCATGTGCGTGCCGCTGTGGGTGGTGATGTGCAGTCGCTCGGCCGCCCAGGATTCGTTGCCTGGCATCTGCTCGAGCTGCAGCCCGGGGAACATCGCGGCCATTTCCGGCCAGCCTTGTTGGTGATCCATGTAATCGATCTTCGGCAACAACGGTGGCGGATCGGTATAGGGGTTGTTGTCGAGGGTGACCGAGAGGTCGACGAGACGACGCTTAGGCTTGTTTGGCTGTGACATGAAGGGTCTCTCCGGTCAGGGGCAAGTGTCGGGGGGCGGCGGGATAAAGGGAGTTGCGGACCAGCGCGGCAGCATTACGGTCATGGCTGAAACCGGCGGCCCGGGCCTGCGGGGTTTTCAGGGGCGGCATTCGGCCGAACAACGCTTGCAGGGCGGCGTCGGGCGCATAGCTGATCAGCTTGCGGCGCTCCTGCCCATAGCGCTCGGCCAGTGCGTCGACCACTTGGCTGATGGACAGATGCAGAACCGGCAACTGCCACACCCGTTGCGCGCCCAACGCGGCGCCATCGAGCTCTGCAGCGTGGATCAGGTTGTTCACACAGCAGCGTGCCGACATCCACCAGGCTGTCGCCTCTGGCGAGACCGGGCAGCGATAGGATTCGCCTTCGGCAAAGGCCCGCATCAAGTCGCTCATAAATGCCGAACGCAAGCCATTGGGCTCGCGGGGCCGGGCGACAATGCCCGGCAGGCGCAACACGCGACCATCCACGTCGCCGCGCCGGGCAAGGTCGCTCACGGCGCTTTCCACCATGGCCTTGTGCGTGCCATAGGACAGTTGGGGGTGCAACTCGGCAGTCTCGTTCATCCGTTCCGGCAAATCACCGCCATACACTGCGACGCTGCTGGCATACACCAGGACCGGCGGCTGGGTTTTGTTGCGCAGCTGGTTGAGCAATTCCAGGCTGGCCAGCAGGTTGACCTGGTAGCCGAGTTCGTATTGTTCTTCTGCCGCGCCCCCGGGAATGCTGACCAGATGGAACACCACGTCGATGCCGTCGGCCAACACCCGGCGCATCAAGGCCGGATCGGTCACGCTGCCGAAATGACGACGCAGGCGAGCGTCTTCCGGCAAGCCCTGCAAGTCCCTGTCCAGCACCAGCAACGAGCCAATGCGCTGGCCGCGCAAGCTGCCCCGCGCCAGCAGGCAGCGCACCAGCTCTCGTCCGACAAAACCATTGGCACCGGTAATCAACACACGCATAAGCCGCTCCTCAGCCTTGGGCCTGGACCACGCATTGATCGATGCCGCCGAACAGCGACAGGCCGTCGCTATCCAGGACATCCATGCGCACGCGGTCGCCAAAGCGCATGAAGCCCGTCTGTGCGGCACCGTGCTCGATCATTTCAATGGCGCGACGCTCGGCAATGCAGGCCGAACCCGCACTGCGCTCGGCATTCGAGACCGTACCGGAGCCGATCAGCGTGCCCGCGCGCAGCCGGCGAGTCAGCGCCGCATGGGCGATCAACTGGCCGAAGCTGAAGTTCATCTGCCCGCCGTTCGGATGACCGAACCATTGGCCATTCCAGTGCACCTGCAACGGCAAGTGCACTCGCCCATCGCGCCAGGCATCACCCAGCTCGTCCGGGGTGATGGCCAGCGCAGCGAAGCTGGACGAGGGCTTGGCCTGCAAGAACCCGAAGCCGGTACGCATTTCCCGCGGGGCCAGGGCGCGCAAACTGACGTCGTTGATTTGCAGAATCAACTTGATGTGCCGCAGCGCCCTTTGTGCGTCGCAGCCCATTGGCACGTCATCCACCAGGACCACGAACTCGCCTTCGAAATCGATGCCCTGGCTCTCGCTCGGCAGCGCGATATCGTCGCGCGGACCAATGAAATCGTCGCCGGCCCCCTGGTACATCAGCGGCGTGTGTTCGACGCCGTCGATGGGATCGAGGTTGAACGCTTTCTGCATCAGCGCACCGTGACTGAGGAAGGCCGAGCCGTCGCACCACTGATAGGCACGCGGCAAGGGCGCCATGGCCTGGCTTGGGTCGAAGGCAAAGGCATCCGCCGCTTCGCCGGCATTCAATTGACGGGCCAGCACCTGCAAACGCGGCTCGCTGCTGCTCCAGTTTTCTATGGCGTGCTGCAAGGTCGGCGCCACGCAGCTGGCGTCCAGTGCCCAGGCGAGGTCTTGCGAGATCACGACGAGCTGACCGTCGCGGCTGGCGTTTTTCAGGGTGGCGAGTTTCATACCGATGCTCCTTGCTCAGGGTTCAACTCTGCGGCGAAGCGCCCGTCGAGAAGAATGAAGACCATACGTGCCATCGCTTCGGTGCGGTTGCTCCAGGCGTGGTTGGTGCCGCGCTGCACCACGACGTCGCCGCGCTTGAGGTGCACCTCCTCCTGATCCAGTACCAGCCACACTTCCCCCTCGGTGACGATGCCGTAGTCGAGCGTCTCGGTGCGGTGCATCAATTTGTGCCGGGAGTCGGCTTTGCCGGTGCCGGCGTGGGATTGGCCAATTTCGGCGAACGCTGCCGCGGCCTCTTCAGCGCTGACCTGGTTCTGCACGCTGTCTGGTGGAATATCCACCACCCGAATCACGCTGCCCTGTGGTCCGGGGCTCAGTTGCAACGGTTTGCTGCTGGGATCGCTGGCGTTGTCCAGCAACGCCGGGCTGGCGCTGCTGTTCCACAGTTCATGAAACACCGTGCCCGGCACGGACGACAGCGGGAACACGTTCGGCGTCGGCCCATTGCTGGCGACGATCGCCTGGCCATGTTGATCGTGACCAGTAACCACTCGTTTGAATTCAGGAAGCGCTTGCATGGAATATCCTCGTTCAGTTTCCGTCGCCGGCGGTGGTGCCACCGGCAACAACATTCGCATGAGGTGACAGGCCACCGAGCCGGGGCACGGCCAGACAAAACGCCGCCACCAACAGTTGCAGCCCTCCGACGATGGCCAACGCATGCGGTAGCGCGGTGACGACGCCAGCGGTCAGGCCGAGAACCACCAGGGGGCTGATAAATTCGCCGGCAAAGATGGCCGCGGTAAAACACCCCGCCGCCCGCCCGCGTTGATGGAAATTGACTTGCGCCATGATCCAGGTGATCAGCGTGGGCAGCATCAAGCCGATGCCCAGGCCGTTGATCGTCACGGCAACCACGACCTGCACATGGGTCAAGGCGTCAGCCATCAACAGCCCGCCGATGCCCGCCAGTACGAAGGCGATCAACAGCATGTGTTGCCCCCGCATCCCGCTGAACAAACGGAAGCTCAACGCCCCGATGAGCACGCCCAGTTGATTGGCGCCCATGGTGATGCCGATCTGTTGCGGGGCATCCACGTGCAGCAGGTTGAGCAGGTAGCCGGCCTGTACCGGCACGATAAACAGGCTCATGCCCGCCAACAGCGACAACACATACATGGGCATAAGGGCGCGCCATGGAAATTTGCCTGCCGGCACCGGCGGCGTTGCTCGCTCTGGCTGCGTGCGAGGCTGCGGCTCCCACAGTTTCCAGGCCATCAGCGGCAGGAAAACCAGGCCTACGGCGTACAAGCCAAACGGGGTACGCCAGTCGTTTTGTCCGAGAAAGCCACCCAGCGCGATGAACACCGCCGCCGACAACGACGTGGCGACCATCTGCAAGGCGAACAATCGCTCACGCCTGGCACCGCTGTAGTAGTCGCCCATCAATGTGGTGCAGCAGGTCATGATCCCCGCCTCGGCCAATCCGATGCCCGCACGACTGAGCACGATTGCCGGCAACGAGTCGAGCCAGAGCGGCAGCACGCCGCAGAGCACGTACAACAACATGCTGGCCAGCAACAATGGCTTGCGCCCCAGCCGATCGGCGATCAGCCCGGCGAACGGCGCCAGCAAGGCGATCATCAAAGCCGGCAAGGTCAACACCACAGGCACCAGCACGGCGCTGCCGGGCACGTCGGCAAAATGCGCCTGCATCCGCGGTAATACCGGGGCCAGCAACACCGCGCCCAGCACCGGCAAACAGCTACCCAGCAGCAACAACAGCGATTGCGCCAAGCCGGCTTGTCGGCTGGCGTTTTCTACGGGGGAATTAGCGACCATGGCAGAGCTCCTTGATTCGCAGCTGATGAACGTCGGCAATAACCACCGACTCAGACCCCGCCACGTTGGCTGACGCCATTGGCACAACGGCACCCTGTGCCTCGCTGCGTGCGGGTAACAGGAAGTACGCCAGCGCCGGCAGCAACACCAAGGCACCGACCATGTTCCAGACGAACATGAACGCCAGCAGCACGCCCATGTCGGCCTGGAACTTGATCGGTGAAAACGTCCAGGTCGCGACGCCAATGGCCAGGGTGATACCGGTCAGCATCACCACCTTGCCGGTAGAAACCAGCGCGCGGTAATAGGCTTCGGACAGGCTTGCCCCCTGGCGCAGATGACCCAGGAGGATGCTCATCACGTACAACGCATAGTCGACACCGATGCCCACGCCCAAGGCGATGACCGGCAGCGTGGCGACTTTCACGCCGATGTTCAGCCAGACCATCAAGGCTTCGCAGAGGATCGACGTCAGCATCAAGGGAATCACCGCGCACAGCGTGGCGCGCCAGGAGCGGAAGGTGATCAGGCACAGCACAATGACCGCGCCGTAGACCCAGACCAGCATCTCGCGGTTGGCTTGCTTGACCACGATGTTGGTCGCCGCTTCGATGCCGGCATTACCGGCGGCCAGAAGGAATTGCACCTCGTCGGTGTTATTTGCCGCGGCAAATTTTTCCACGTGTTCGACCAGGCGCGTCAGCGTTTCGGCCTTGTGGTCGGTGAGGTAGGCATACAGGGTCAACAGGCTGCAGTCTTCGTTGTACAACCCGCGCGGTGCGCTGGCGGTGATCATGTTGAGCATCGCCTGGTTGTTCTGCAGTTCGTACCACTTCGGGTTGCCTTCACTGAGGCCGACCAGCATGCGTCGGTTCAGCAGCGCCAGCGAGTTGGTCGAATCAACGCCCGGCAAGGCACGCAGTTGCCAGTCCAGGGCGTCGACCTTGGCGAGAATGTCGTAGCGTGCGCAACTGCTGGCCGGGGTTTTCACCATGACCGCGAACAGGTCGCTGCTGGCGCCGTAGTGACGGGTCAAAAAGGCATCGTCCTGGTTGTAGCGCGAGTCCGCACGCAACTCCGGCGCGCCGGCATCTAGGTCGCCGATTTTCAGTTGCAGGCTGACCAGAAAACCCACCGCCGCCAGCGCGAGGCTGATGGCAATGCACAGGCTGGCCCAGCGCCGATGGGTGAACAGGTCGAGAAAACGCCAGAAGGCATGGCGCGTCTGCCCGGTTTGCTCGGCCTGTTCGCTCTTGAGGCTCAGTTGTGCCGCGCGCGGGGTGACACCGACATACGAGAGCAACACCGGCAGCAGGATCAGGTTGGTGAAGATCAACACCGCCACACCGATGCTGGCGATCACCGCGAGGTCTTGAATAACCTGGATCTTGATCAGCATCAGCACCGCAAAACCCACGGCATCGCACAGCAGTGCGGTCAGCCCGGCGAGAAACAAACGGCGAAAGGTAAAGCGCGCGGCCACGACCCGGTGCATGCCGCGACCGATGTCCTGCATGATGCCGTTCATCTTCTGCGCGCCGTGGCTCATGCCGATGGCAAACACCAGGAAGGGCACCAGCACCGAATACGGGTCCAGTTGGTAGTCCAGCAAGGGCAGCAAACCGAGCTGCCAGACCACCGCCACCAGCGAGCACAGCACCACCAGCATGGTGCTGCGCAGGCAACGGGTATACCAGAAAAGCACAGCGGTGGTGATCAGGATCGCGACGGCAAAAAACAACAGGATCTGCTTCAGGCCGGCAATCAGGTCGCCGACCTTTTTCGCGAACCCGGTGATGTGAATGTCGATGTTGGCGCTTTGATACGTGCTACGCAGTGCCTCCAGTTGCTCGGACAACACCGCGTAGTCAAGCGGTTTGCCGTCGCCGGTGGAGGCCAGCAAAGGCACGTAGATGATGCTCGAGGTCTGGTCGAACGCCACCAACTGCCCGATTTCATTGGAGCGCTGGACATTGCGCCGCAGCGCCTCGAGGTTAGCGGCGGTGCCGCTGTAGTCATCCGGTATCACGGGGCCGCCATCGAGGCCGTCTTCGGTCACGGCAACCCAGCGCGTGGCGGGTGTCCAGAGCGACTTCATGTAGGCCCGGTCGACACCCGGCGTCAGATAGAGTTTGTCACTCATGGCTTGCAGGGTTTTCAGGTACTCGGCGTCATAGATATCGCCATGTCGGTTGGCGACCACAATGCGCAGGGCATTACCCAGGCCGGTGAGCTGTTTCTGGTGCTCAAGGTAGTTGGCGATGTAGGGCTGTTGTGTGGGGATCATCTTTTCGAAGCTGGCATTGAGCTCGATACGGGTGGCTTGATACCCAAGCACCAGGGTGGTCAACACACACACCAACAGCACCCACAGGCGATGGTTGAACAATGTGCGTTCCACCACTGAACCGGAGCGCGGATCGAAATTCGCCAGGCTTGCCGTGGCGTTGTCGAGAGACGTCATAACCTCACTCCGAAGCGGTAGCGATTGACGGCGACAGGCGCGTCAACCCAGTAAAACCAGCCAGCGTCACGCTGCCGTCAGCGGCCTCGATGACACTGGCAACGGGCTTGCCGAGCGGTTTGCCATAAGGCTTGAGCAATGCGCCGGGCTGGTTGTTGGTGCGAAACAAGGCGCCACTCTGATTGACCAGCAGTAGCTGGCCGTCAGCGGTGCGAACTGCGTCACTGAAAGACACCGGCATCGACACCGGGGCAGGCTGGAAACTTTCGCCCAGGTCACGGGAGGTAAAAGCATTGCCCTTCAAACCTGCCACCAGCAACACGCCGTCGTCGCGCATCTGCAGGGTGAAGAAGCTCCCCGCGTAAGGGCTTTGCAGCTGGGTGAATGACAGGCCGGCATCGTCCGAACGAGCGAGATAACCCTGCTCGCCCGCCAGGAACCAGTGCTCGCCCTGTTGAACGATGGAAGACAAGTGCGCGCCCATCGGGTTATCTATTTGCCCCATGATGGAATGCCAGGTGGTGCCGCCATCGTCGGTGCGAAAGGCCAGGCCGTACGCGCCGACGATCAGGCCGTGCCGGGCATCGACGAATTGCAGGGCGAGAAACGGTTTGTCGGCTCCTTCGGCGCCAAGCCGTTCGGCCGTTTGCACACGTGCCGCTGCGGCATCCGGATCGCTCGCAGAAGGCAGTTGAGCAGTGGCGCCTACCAGCTCTAGCTGTGCGGCACGCAAGCCGTCCATTTGCACAACCCAGTGTTCCCCTCCGTCGCGGGAAGCCAGCACGACACCGGCATGCCCCACAGCCCAGCCGGTATTGGCGTCGACAAACTGCACGGCCGTCAGACTGACCGAAACCGGCACGACGGCTTGCCGCCAGTTGACGCCGTTGTCATCGGAAAGCAGCACGATGCCCCGCTCCCCCACCGCGACCAGCCGCGCACCCGCCCGGGCCAGGTCCAGCAGCACCGCGGATTTCGCTTGCGGCGCCTGCATCGCCGGGGTGTTCAGTGCGTTGCCCACCGCCTCGGCATGCGCCAGGCTAAACGGCATCGCCATCAGCCACACCAGCCGAACAATCACCTGACAGAATCTGTTCATACCGACCTCGAAATACCGTTTGAAACCGGATCACGCTGCGCAAGCCACGATCCGGCCGAACTCACCGTCCGTTTCAACGAACGCCAGCACCCGCCATCGCCGCCGGCGAGAACTCGGAGGCCTTGTAGCGATCGACCATGCCGTACTGCTCAGGCTGGCCGGTGTAGACGTTCTGGATAAACCAGGCACCGGAAGTCAGGTCATAGAAACCCGAGGACAATTGCGCTTGCGCGGGCAGGTCCGGCAGGACCGCCGGCAACGACCACAGGGTCTTGGCCAGTTGACCGTTGGCGTCCCAGCGATCGCCCAACATGGCTTGCCAGGTGTCTTCATCGAGGTAGTAGCGGCCCTTCGGCAACTGGTGACGCTTGCCCGGTGCAAGATCGGCCTCGACCACCCACACCCGGTGCAATTCCCAGCGCACGTAGTCCGGGTTCATGTGGTGGGCGAGAAACAGGTCTTCAGGTTTGGCGGCGGTTTGCACCTTGTTGGTGTTGTAGGGGATGTACATCTCCTGCTTGCCCACCAGTTTCCAGTTGAAACGGTCCATGCGGCCCTGGAACACGCTCAATTCGTCGAACGACATCACCCCGGCAGTCGCCGGTGTCGGTGTATCGCAGCAGGCATTGGGCAGTTTGCGTACGCGGCGCTGACCGGTCAGGTAAACGTGGGCCTGGGACAGGTCGCCATTGATGTTGGTGCGACCCATGATCTGCTCGCCGGCGCGCAACGGCGGCCCGACGTTGAGCAGACGGAACAGCCAATAGTCACCGCCGAACGACTCCGGCGTGCCTTCCTGGTAGTAATACGGCATCTCCTGGATAGCCTGGCCGTCGGTGGTCATGACCTGCTTGCCGTCGGCGGTCATCAGGTAATGACGGAAATGCATCGATAGCGAGGTACCGCGCCAGTTCAACAGATGGTTCCACATGGCTTCTGCGCCATTTTGCGGGATCGGGAACGGGATCCCGCCAAAGGCGCCTTCAGGCACGGGACCGGCGCTGCTGTCGACCAGCCTGGCGCGGGTGGCGTTTTTCAGAGTGTTGTCATACACCCATTGCGGCGCGGCGGCTGTGCGCCGGGTCGGGTACACATCGATGCGATAGGTGTCCGGGAAACGCTTGAACATTTCCTTGGTGCCGTCGCTGAGTTTGCCTGCGTACTGCGCCAGGTTTTTCGAGGTGATGCTGAACAGTGGCTTGTCTGCGGCGAACGGATCGGAACGCTTGCCGCCTTCCTTGAACGTAGGATCGACCTTGGTGTAACCACCGTCCCAGGCCGGAATGGAGCCATCGGCATTACCGGCACGCTCGGCACCGAAAGGCGTCAGGCTTTTTGACAGTTTGGCCGCGTCTTCCGACGTCGCCGCCCATGTCATCTGACTGCAAATGGCCAGGCTGCCGAGCAGTGCAAAGCACAGGGCCTTGAGCTTGAAGGCACCGGTTTTCTTATTGTGGGTCATGCGCAAGTCCTCTTAAAACGTGGTC
Source organism: Pseudomonas sp. PSB11 (assembly GCF_014596605.1). Lineage (NCBI taxonomy): Bacteria > Pseudomonadati > Pseudomonadota > Gammaproteobacteria > Pseudomonadales > Pseudomonadaceae > Pseudomonas > Pseudomonas sp. PSB11. The sequence goes on along the minus strand of NZ_NOIO01000028.1, from coordinate 68,879 downwards.
TTGACGGAGAAAGCCAGGTAGTCCCGGTCTTTCAGCGATTGCTTGTAATTGAACTGGCTGAGCGCGTTGAGGTTGGTGTCCTCGGCGCCGTAGTAATGCGTGTAGGTCAGCCCGGCGGTGACGCGATCCAGGTAGGTCGCGGTGATGCCGATGTTCATGTCGCCGCCGTTGTCGGGGCCGAAGGAGCTGACAACGGCCGATTTGCCCAGCGGGAAATAGCTGAGACCGACCGGAAAACTGATATCGATGCCGGAGAAAAACTGGCGGTAAGTCGGGGTGTAGACCACCTTGAAACCGAGGCCGTCATCGGTGGCATTGGGGTCAAGGGCGGCACGGTTCTTGGTGACACTCAGCAGGCGGTTCCAGGCGATCTCACCGACCAGTCCCGATTCCCGGGCAAGGAAGTTCGGCCCGAACGAGGCCAGGACGTTGAGGTTGACGTGGGCGGTACGGCCGACGGCATACAGGGCATCGTCATCGTTATCGGCGACCACCCCGGGCAGGACGGTCTGGCCGTTGGAAACCAGCGGCATGTTCCAGCGCATCGAGGCTTCGCCAGCGAAGCTGTACTCGTCCATCGTGGTGGAAAAACTGGCACCGAAAGCACGAATATCCTCGGGGTACACCCAGTAATACTCACCGATCTGGCCGGTGCTGAAGTTCGGCGCACCGGTCGACGGCTTGAGATACAGCTTGGGGGTCTTGTCGTGGTACTGGATCGCATACAGGCCGTACTCGACCGTCTCGGCGCTGTACTTCAACTGCAAGCCGCCCTGCCCCGAGCTTTTCGCTTCCTTGTCATTGCCATGGAAGAACGCCGCCGGGCTGCTGGCGTTGCCACCGAGAAACGCTGGAAACGGCGCCCCCACGATCAAGCGTTCGTTGCCTTCACCAATGGTGTCACTGGTGGAGAAGTAACTGCCGGCGCCCGGCAGGCGCGTCTCTTCCCATTCCAACTGGTAAAAGGCGCCGAGCGACACGTCGTTGGTCAGTTGAAAAGTCCCCGACAGCTGACTCACCGGCCGGGTGATTTCCTTGAACTGGGTGTTGGGTACGGACTGCGCCTTCACCACATCGACCGGCGCCATGCCACCGGCAATGCCGTTGGCCCCGAAGAACAGGCTCTCGCCCCAGATCAACCCGTGGCGCCCGGCGCGCACGGACGTGGCGTGATCGGCCAGCGAGCCGTTCCAGTACACGAACGCATCAAGCAATTCACCGTCGCCGCCATGCAGGTGGCGGGTGTCGTCGGTGAATTCGTCGTAGGCCACGGAACGGGCGTTGGCCCGTGCCGGGTCGTCGTTGTCGTTATCGTGTTGATAGGCGGTGTCGTACCAGGCCGCCCCACTGAGGCGCGCGCCGACATTTTTAAACGACATATCCAGTTCGGAAAGGATGTCCGTACGGTTGGAAATCAAGCCCTTTTTGAAGGCCCGGTCGCCGTCGTCCTGGTTGAGTGCCACTTGGCCCTCGGTCAGTTTGCTGCTGGGATTTTGCGTGCGCCAGGCAGCGCTGTACTTCACGGTGTTATCCCAACGCAGGTTGAAATCCGGATTGCCGGTATCCACCGAAAAGGCAAGGGCCGCCTGGCTGCACAGCACCAGGGCCGCGGCCAGACTGAAAGCAAAGGGTGCAGACGTGCTGACCGGGCGGCGCGCAAGCGTCGCAGTCGTGGAACTAACCATCGCGTTAACCTCTTGTTTTTATAGTGGTAACTGCTGCGGGTGAATCAGATGGGCTCAGCCGTCCGCGCGAGCATCTGCTTGACCAGGCCAATGCGGTCGAACTCGCGGTCGTGTTGCATTTCCTTGTCACCGGCCAGCACCGAGCTTTCGCTGATGTATTTGCAGCGCTCGAAACGGCGTGCCATGAAGCGCTGCAGTTGTTGCTCGATGCTGCCGTCGCGGGTCAGTTCTTCACTGAGCACGATGGCATCTTCAATCGCCATGCCGGCCCCTTGCCCGAGGTGCGGCGTGGTCGCGTGGGCGGCGTCGCCGATCAGCAGGACGCGGCCGCGATACCAGGGCTCGTCGACGAACACCACTTCCATCGGCTTGTAGACCACTTGGCTGCTGTCGGTGATTTGCTCACGCAGTTCGCCGATGAGGCCGGTAAAGCCCTGCAAGCGCTGACGCATCTGTTCGGCCAGGGTCGTAGGATCCATCCACGGGTTGGACGGTTCGTGGGACGTGAGGAACAGGTACATCAGGTCACCGGCCAGCGGCACCAGGCCGGCATTGCCTTCGGCGCTCTGGTAGTTGGCGAGGTGGTCGATCTGCGGCGCGCGCGGGAAGTTATAGCGCCACACCGATTGGCCGGTGAAGCGTGGTGTGTAGGTGTCGCCGAACAGCAGATCGCGAACCCTGGAGAACAGACCGTCAGCGCCGACCACCAGGTCATAGACCGCACTGCTGCCATCGGTGAACAGCACATCCACGCTATCGCCTGTGTCCTTCAAGGATTCCACGCTCAGCCCCAGGCGTACTTGAGCACCGAGCTCCAGCGCCGTTTCGCTGAGGACCTTGTGCAGCGCCAGGCGTGAAATACCGACGTTGGCCGGGTACGCAGGCCCTGCCAGGCGTTGACCCGGGATGCGCGCCAGCTGCTGACCGGCCGGGCCATAAATGGCGACGTCTTCAAAGGCGTACGCCGCATCGAGGTAACCGTCGAGCACGCCCAGCTTGGCCATCTCGCGGACCACGTTGCTTTGCTGGATGATCCCGACGCCGTACACCGTCCACTCCGACTTGAGCTCGATCAGATCGACCTCGATGCCCTTGCGCCGCAAGGCGATGGCCGCACACAAGCCACCAATGCCACCGCCCACGATCAGAACTTTGTTCACTGCACTCATGGTTTTCTCACTTGTTATTCTTGTGATTCGATGCAGCGTCGGGCACTGCGTCGTTGGGTCCAGCTTCCCGTCAAAGCAGGGATTTGACTAATCGCGAGTAGGGATGCGATGTATCTCCAAACGCGATACCTCGACGGCGGGCGGCGCGATCCGAATGCCGGGCATTTGCAGCACCAGCCAGCCCTCCTCCACGCGCCACGGCAATGCCTCCAGCGATTGGCCCAGACAGGGGCCGTAGACGCATTCACCGGTACTCGGCAGAAACTGCGCACCGTGGGCGTAACAGACGATCAACTGGCCGTCGGCGGATAAAAAACGGTCTTTGCGGTACTCCAGGCGTACGTCCAGGTGTGGGCAACTGTTGCGATAAATCCGCAGCTGCCCCTCGTGCACCAAGGCAAAGACACTGTCCCTGCCGCGCTGCAATGGATCGAATCCGCGCGCCTGCCCTTCCATCAGTTCGTCTATCCGGCAAAGGGGAAAATCGCTGTGGTGCATGACAGAAACCTGTGTAGGAGCGAGCATGCTCCGGGCGGAGTTCCGACGAAAAACCTGAGAGCACCGCGGGGCGTCAGGCTTGCCGCGTCATCGTTAACGACCATCGCTGGCAAGCCAGCTCCTACAAAGGCGGGCCTCCGGGTGCCCATTTTTCTTTTGAGTTGAACAGGAACAGCTGCGAGTTATCCGCCGACAACGGCGCGCGACGGGCCTCCCAGGCGTCATCGTGTTTATCCATGTCGGCGTCGTATTCAATGTGGCAACCCAACGGACTGTTGAAGTACCAGAACCAGTTGGAGCCAAAGAGGTGGCGCCCAGGCCCCCAAAAACTGGTCCAGCCCTTTTGCTCGAAACGTGTGCCGGCCAACAGCACTTCGGTGCCACTGCCCATGTGGAAGGTGAAGTGTTCGCAGCCCTTCATGTGTGGCGGGGTCTGGATCATGAACAGGCAGTGGTGATCATCGGAACCGGCCGGACGCATGAACGGCCCGGCACCGATAAAGGTGTCCGTGGTCCGAAAGCCCAGGCGTTCGGCGTAGAACGCTTCGGCTTTGGCCGCGTCGGGAACGAAATAAACTACGTGGGACAAGGTGCGTGGCACCGCACTCATATCGAGCGTAATGCCCGGCTGGTTCAACGGCCGTTGCGGCGAGTGGCCGGCGGCATTGGTCAGGTCATCCGGGGCGTTATAAGCCTTGCGCACGGTGACCTGGAAGGCGATTGCGAAGCCCATGTCGTCGACGCTGTGCAGCACGCCGTTTTCCCGGGAGACCTGACGGTCGCGCGCCAATTCGTCTTCGATGGCGTCGAGGTCCGCCGCGCTGGCAACGCCGTAGACGGTTTCGCGTATAGACGGTGCCGGGCCAAGCGCAACCGGCAGGTTCGGATCGTCCGCTCGGCGAATGATCACGGCAGTGCCGTCCAGCGCTTCGAAGCGCCCGCCGTGGCTGTCGACGTCAACTGGCGCCAGGCCGTAGTCACGCAGGCAATCGGTACAGGCTTGGATGTCATCGACGCCAAAGATCAGGGCATCAAGGCCAATGATGTTCATGGCTACCACTCCATTGAAATTATGATCCGGAGACTGCTGCCGAGCGCTCGACAAGGCCGATCAGCGAGGCATGGAATCCGGTGGTGGTGTCGGCCAAAGGTCCGACTGCGGCGAAGATTGACGTGGGATTTGGCAGCTGACTAATCGCGAGTGGGGATGCGACCTATCGGCAAACGCGATACCTGAATGTGCAGGAGGACGGCGCACAAACGGGGTTGACGAGACGATGAATTCACCGGAATGTATCGTCAAAATAAATACAACAGCGGGCCTGCCTGATGCGTTTCAACCACCTGGATCTCAATCTGCTGGTGGCACTCGATGTGCTGCTCGAAGAGCAGAACATCACCCGTGCCGCCGAGCGCCTGCACATGACGCAGTCCGCAACCAGTGGCGTGCTCGGGCGTTTGCGCAGTTATTTCGAAGACGAGCTGCTGGTGCAGGTGGGGCGCAAGATGCAGCCCACGCCCTACGCCCGGGAGCTCGCCAAACCGATCCGCGAAGTGCTGCTGACGATTCAATCCTCGATCACTGCCAAGCCGGTGTTCGATCCCACTACCAGCAAACGCCACTTCCGCCTGGTGACCTCGGATTACCTGATCAGCGTGCTGTTCGCCCAGGTGATTCAGAAGATCCATCAGGAAGCCCCGAACATCACGTTCGAGATGCTCGGCCCTGGCGACAATTCCGGTGAGCTGCTGATTCGCGGCGAGGTCGACCTGATGATCGTGCCTGAGCGCTACATCATCGACGGCCACCCCCACAAGCTGCTGTTCGAGGAAGAACATGTCTGTGTGGTGTGGGACGGCAATACCCAGGTTGGCGACAGCCTGACCCTGGAGCAGTACATGGACATGGGCCACGTCTCCGTCGGTTTTGGTCGCACCCGGCACTTGAGCATCGAAGAATGGTTCATGAACCAGTATGGTTTCAACCGCCGTATCGAAGTCATCACCAACGACTTCAACACTCTGCCGCAACTGGTCGTCGGCACTCAACGCATCGCCACCATGCACCAGCGCCTGGCGCGCCTGTATGCCCAGCACCTGCCACTGCGCATCCTCAATCCTCCGGTGAAGATTCCGGTCATGCGCGAGGTCATGCTCTGGCACCGCAGCGTGGACGGCGATCCGATGCACCGCTGGCTGCGTGAGCGCATCAGCGAGTTCATCCAGCATCTGGAACGCGATCCTATCGCCGCTCGCGATACCTCTCATCCCGAGTCGCGATTGGTCAATTAGCCGGGGCGTCCTTAACGTGCCTTGTGAATGTTCAAGGCAACCACAAGGACAACAACCCTCATGTTCCGTTATTTCCCGACCAATTACGTGTGGAATCTCTCAGTCAACCTGGCCATCGAAATGGGTGCCCGCATGGGCGAAATCGAAGAGATGTGCGCGCCACTGCAGGAAGCCGCCCGGCAGCCTGACGCCGCGGGCACCAAGGCGTTCCGCGAAACCTGGGCGAAGATGGCCGACAAGCTCTGCGGGCTTGCCGAGGAAGACGAAGGCCTTGGCCGGCTGTTGTCCGCTGGCGAAAAATACAACCGAGCCGCTACCTATTACCTCACCTGCGAGCGCTTGCAGGCCCATGGCGCGCCGGGTCGCAGCGAGCTGTACCAGCGCTTTTTGCAGACCTTCAAGCGCGGTATCGAACTGTCGCGGGAGAACTGCGAGCGCGTTGAAATCCCCTACGAGGGCAGACATATTTCCGGGTTGCTGGTGCGGGCCGAAGGCGTGACCGGCCCCGCGCCGATCCTGGTGCAGGTCAATGGACTGGATTCGACCAAGGAAATGAAATACCGCGTCGGCCTGCCCGCCTGGCTGGCAAAACGCGGCATCTCGTCGTTGATCATCGACCAGCCTGGTACAGGTGAGGCCCTACGCCTGCATAACCTGATCGCCCGTTTCGACAGCGAGCATTGGGCCAGCCGCGTGGTCGACTGGCTGGAAACCCGAAGCGACGTGGACGCCAAGCGCATCGGTCTGGAGGGCGTCTCTCTTGGCGGTTATTACTGCCCGCGCGCGGTAGCCTTCGAGCCACGGTTTGCCTGCGGTGTGGTGTGGGGCGCGAACCATGATTGGCGCGATGTGCAAAAGCGCCGCCTGGAAAAAGAAGGCAGCTTCCCGGTACCGCACTACTGGGCGCACGTGCAATGGGTGTGGGGTGCAAAAGACATGGATGAGTTCATGGCCATCGCCGAAAACGTACACCTGGACGGTGTGCTGGATCGCATCAAGGTGCCTTTCCTGGTGACCCATGGTGAAAAGGATTCGCAGATCCCACTGAAGTGGGCACACCGTACCTACGAGCAACTGGTCAACAGCCCCAAGCGTGAACTGAAGATCTTCACCGAACGTGAAGGGGGTGTGCAGCATTCCAGCTTTGATAACAGCATCAACGCCGGACAGTACATCGCCGACTGGATCGCCGAAACCCTGGGCGGGCACGCTGGTTGACCGGTTCTCCTGTAGGGAGCTGACTTGCCAGCGATGACGGCATCACATTCACCACCGCATCGCCAGCAAGCCGGCTCCTACAGACTTGTGTCACGCCAACAATTCAACACGCCTGCGCACCCCCTGTAGGAGCTGGCTTGCCAGCGATGACGGCATCACATTCACCACCGCATCGCCAGCAAGCCGGCTCCTACAGACTTGTGTCACGCCAACAATCCAACATGCCTGCGCACCCCCTGTAGGAGCTGGCTTGCCAGCGATGACGGCATCACGGCCACCACCGCATCGCCAGCAAGCCGGCTCCTACAGTTGCGTGTCACGCCAACAATTCAACATGCCTGCGCAACCCCTGTAGGAGCTGGCTTGCCAGCGATGGCCGCATCTCATTCACCACCGCATCATCAGCAAGCCGGCTCCTACAGTTACGTGTCACGTCAACAATCCAACATGCCTGCGCACCCCCTGTAGGAGCTGGCTTGCCAGCGATGGCGGCATCACGGCCACCACCGCATCGCCAGCAAGCCGGCTCCTACAGTTGCGTGTCACGCCAACAATTCAACATGCCTGCGCACCCCCTGTAGGAGCTGGCTTGCCAGCGATGGCGGCATCACATTCACCACCGCATCACCAGCAAGCCAGCGCCTACAAATGTGCGTCGTACCAAAATTCAGCAAACGCCCCTAAAGCCATTTGGCGTCCCACAATGGGTAATCATGCACGCGGCTGACAAGGCCGGCGCGTATGGGGTTGGCGATGATGTACCGCGCTGCAGCCAGTAGATCCTCATCGTAGCGAATGGCACGGTCGTGAAAGCCTTTTTGCCACAAACTTCCCGTTCGCCCCAGGTGAGCATTGATTGCGCGTGCGCTGTGGGATTTGATGGCCAGCATCAATGCCGGCAAGGTGCTGTTCTTCAGCTCGACCAGCCAATGAAAATGGTCGGGCATGACGACCCAAGCCAGGGAGTCTGCCAGGTCGTCAGTGTGTGCCTGTTGAACTGCCGCACCAGGAACCGCCCTGTCCGGCAATCGGTGAATAGCGGTTCGCGATTGCGAGTCACCGCAGTTAGCAGATAAATTTGCCCTGATTGGGAATAGCGCCCGGCGCGCAGGCGATTGGCGTGGGGAACATCAGGCATTCCATTGCCCTCCTGTGTTCAAAACCGAAACACAAGGTTAGTGCGCAGAAACGAAGAGCGTAGGCACAGTTTGGTTCTTGATGTGACTGCCTGGATGCCATCGCCATCGCCAGCAAGCCGGCTCCTACAGTTTTGTGTGGTGCCAATCTATCCACATGTAGGTGCGCGTGTCCCATGAAACGAGCTGATCTGCCAGCCCTCGGCACCGAACGTCCAGACCTGCGTGGCAAACCCGTCACCGCGGATCGACTGATCGCCGCCGCGCTTGCGTAACGTGTTGCATTGCGTGCCGGTCATCACCGCCAAGTGTTCGCCGTAGAAGCGGATCTGCAACTCGCCACGCTCAATCTCCAGGTACTGTACGGCGCTTTTTGCATATTCCAGATAATCCGCCTTGCCTTGCACAAGTCCAGTGGTGTGCACATACACCAGGTCATCGGCGAAAAGCTCGGCGACGCGTGGGTAGTCTTCTTCAACCAATGCCCGACGGCGTTCCCGCTCAAGTGCCAGGAGTTCGGTTCTTGCAGTTGCGATGGTCATGGGGATTGCTCTCTGTGGGGGACGAGCGCGCACCATAGACTTGCGCACCGGCGCATAAAAAATCGTCGATCACGATGCCAGCCATCGTCACTCGCGATACCCGGCCCTTGATCTCGTTCCCGTGACCCGCAGGAGCTGCCGCTGGCTGCGATCTTTTGATCTGGCTTGTGAACATCAAAGATCGCAGCCTCGTTGCACTCGACAGCTCCTACAGGTGAACGCGGTCAATTGTGGGAGCGAGCCTGCTCGCGAAAAACGGCTGGGCGCCGCGTTCATTCAGGCAACCCGCGTTATCGTTAACGACCATCGCGGGCCAGCCCGCTCCCACAGGGGGTTGGGGACATCTTTCAGAGCCAGGTCGGCGGTCAGGCCACCGTGGATCGAGCACCTATCGACGCCATCAATACCCGAGCATTGATGCAAGTTGCTGGTCGCGACCATGGCCGCGCCCTAGCCTCGCGTTGCATAACCATCAGCAAAGTGAAAACGCCATGAATGCCCTGCACCTCAAATGCCAGACCTTGTTCGACGGCACTGGCCTGCACACCCGCCAACAGCAAACGCTGGTCGTGGAAAACGGCCTGCTGGCGTATGTCGGCCCGACGGCCCTGGCGCCGCAGCCACAACCGGGTGACACCGTTCTGGACGCGGGCGATGACTTTGTCATGCCGGGTCTGGTGGACGTGCATACCCACCTGGCGTTCGGCAACGCGCAGAGCGAAGAAGATATCGATATCTGGACCAGCGACGAATTCCGCGCGCTGCGCGGCATGTTCTTCGCCCAACATGTGTTGGCCGCGGGCGTGACCAGCATGGTCTGCCCTGGCGATAGTGGCCAGCTCAGTATCTCGGTGCGCAATGCGATTGCCGCTGGCCTGTTCGAGGGCCCGCGGATCGCGGCCAGCAGCCGGGTCATCACTAATCGGCAAAGCCTCAATGACTGGTTTCCCAGCCGCGTGGGCGCCCCGGAATATTTCACGGCGCGCCTGGTCACCAGCCGTAGCGAAGCCTTGGCAGAAATCCGCAAGCAGGCGAAGGATGGCGTAGACCTGATCAAGATCGCCATGGACGGCACTCACCGCCGCCCGAACGGCGAAATCATTGCCGCATTCACCGCTGAAGAAACCCATGAGATGGTTGAAGAAGCCCACCGCCTTGGCTGCAAAGTGGCGACGCATGCCTATGGCCGAGAAGCGGTGATGTATGCCGCACGCGCCGGCGTCGACCTGGTGTTCCACGCCTTCTACATGGACGACGACTGCATCGAGGCCTTGCTCGACGCGGGCAGTATCCTCGCGCCAACCATGACGTTCCCGCAAAACACCGTGGATTTTTGCCAGCCTCACGACCCGGCCATCAGCACCGGCTACGCCGGTTACTGCGCACGCACACTGGACATCGGCTCGGCGGTGCTCAAGCGTGCCAAGGCCGCCGGCGTGCCATTCGCCTGTGGCAGTGACAGCGGTTTTGCCGTGACGCCGTACGGCGAATGGCACGCTCGCGAGCCGGAACTGCTGGTCACTCGGCTGGGCTTCACGCCCGCCGAAGCGTTGTATGCCGCCACCGCCGTGGGCGCACGCTGCATGCCGCGCGGTGAAACCATTGGCTCTTTGGAAGTGGGCAAACAAGCGGACTTCCTGTTGCTCGACGGCTCGCCTCTGCAGGACATCCGTATCCTTCAAGACCGCTCGCGCCTCAAAGCCGTGTACAAGGCCGGTCAACCGGTGCGTTTGGAACGCAGCCCTTACAACCCCAAGCAAGTGTCTGACTTCAACTCGCTGAAGTGGACGGACCTGTATACCCGCGACCGTGTTGCCCAACTGGGCAAGTGGGCCCTATGAGAATCGACGTCATGCACACACTTGATCTGCTCACCGCCACTCACATCGCGAGCAGCGCGATCCGGATCGCTCAAGAAACCGGTATCAAACCCTTGGCCGTCGTCGTGCTGGATGTGGCAGGTCATCCGTTGGTGGTCCTGCGCGACGAACAGGCCAGTTTCCTTCGCCCACAAATCGCCACGGGCAAGGCGCGTGGCTGCCTGGGCATGGGTTTCGGCGGACGAGAACTGGCACGGCGCGCCCACGCCATGCCGGCGTTCTTCGATGCGATCAACAGCTTGACCGGCGGCGAAGTCATTCCGGTGGCGGGCGGTGTGCTGATTCGCAATGCCGAGGGGTTGATTCTCGGCGCCATCGGCGTCAGCGGTGACACCTCGGACAATGATGAGCGTTGCGCTGTGCAGGCCATCGACCAGGCCGGGTTGGTGGCCGATACCGGTGATCAGCCGGCGGGTTGATCAAGCGCCGCGGCCTGCTCCGACAACAGGCCGCGAAACCACATCAGCGCCGGATCTCGCTCCTGGTACGGGTGCCATTGCAGTACCTGCACGGCCTCGGGAAAGGCCAAAGGTGCAGGTTGAATACGCAGCGGATACCGCCGGGCGAAACGCTCTGCCTGGCGGCGAAACACCGTGGCGATTCGCGCGGTGCCAACGATGAACTCCGGCATCAACGCGAAGCTTTCAAGCGCCACCGCCACGCGTCGATGAATGCCCAACTCATGGAGATGCAGGGCATCCAGCGCCAGGTTTCGCCCATCGGCAAACTCGCGCACAACATGGTCGGCAGCGCAATAGGCAGTCAGGCTCAAACCCTCGGCGAACGGCGGCTGCTGCGCGCAGACGATGCAACACAACCGGTCGCTCATCAACGGCACATGGGGATAATCCGCGTTCAAGCGGCGCTGCGGTACGATCACACAGTCACTGCGCCGATAATCGAGCGCTTCACTGACCACATCTCCGTCGCGTGGCACCGGCAAGTCGCGCAGGCTCAAACGCACGCCGGGCGCGACGTGCGCCAACTCAAGACTGACCGCTGGAAAAAGCACCCCGGCCACGTAGTCGGAAGCCACCAGGGTAAATTGCCGAGTACAGGTGGCTGGGTCGAAGTTCACCGGTGCATCGATGATCTGCCGTGTCAGGGCGAGTGCTTCATGCACCTTGGGCAACAGCTCCAGCCCCAAGGCAGTGGGTTCCAGGCGGCGCCCGACCTGAACCAGCAACGGGTCATTGAAATGCTCACGCAAGCGTCCCAGTGCCGAACTGGTCGCCGACTGGCCCAGGCACAATCGTTCAGCGGCCCTGCTGACGCTACATTCGCTCAACAAGGCGTCGAGGGCCACCAACAGGTTCAGGTCGAGACGACGATACCGCATGCTGTTTCCGTTTCAGATGGATGGATTGGGCAGGTGGCAACTTTAATGACCGGTGTCTTGCTCACGCCAATCGCATGCCGCGCTGGCAGGTATCGCCGTCGCAGATACCTGGCCTGCCGATTTACGCTTGCGCCTATCTCATCACCCTGTTCACCAACAGGCCGGGGCCGCCGCGAAGGCGTGCGCGACGTCGCTGGAAATCTTCAGCGCCTGGGGCTCATCGAATATACTCGCGGACACATCAAGGTGAATGGAGCGAAACCCATGACGGACCGAATCAACCGGCGCAGGTTGAAAATTTCAGCGGCCTGCGCGGCGATGCTGACTGCAGGCCCCACCATCGCGCAGGATCGCCTCGAATCGATTGTCAGCGACGCCGTGCGTCCCGTCATGCACGCCCAGGGCATTGCCGGCATGGCCGTGGCCGTCACCGTCAACGGCAAACAGCAATATTTCAACTATGGCATAGCGTCAAAAGAGACCGGCAAGCCGGTGACGCAAGACACCCTGTTCGAGATTGGCTCGGTCAGCAAAACCTACACCGCCACCCTCATCGCCTACGCCCAGGCCACCGGCAAACTGGCCTTGACCGATAAGGCCAGCAAGGTGCTGCCGGCTTTGCGCGGCAGCGCGTTCGACCACATCAGCGTGTTGCAACTGGCCACCTACAGCGCCGGCGGCCTGCCGCTGCAATTTCCTGCAGAGGCGGACTCGGCGGATAAAATGCTCGGCTACTACCAGCAGTGGAAACCGGTATATCCCGTCGGCAGCCAACGGCTGTATTCGAATCCCAGCATCGGGTTGTCCGGCTACCTCGCCGCCCAGGCCATGGGTCAGCCCTTCGATGACGCCATGGAAAACACCCTGCTGCCCAAGCTCGGGCTGAAACACACCTGGCTCAAGGTGCCGCAGGAGCAGATGGCGCTGTATGCCCAGGGCTACGACAAGGCGGACAAACCCGTGCGGGTCGGACCGGGAGCGCTGGATGCCGAAGCCTACGGGGTGAAAACCAGCGCGGCGGATTTGATTGGTTTTGTTCAGGCCAATCTCAAACCGGCCAGCCTGGACAAGCCCTTGCAACAGGCTATCGCCTTGACCCATACCGGTTACTACAGCGTCGGTGATATGACCCAGGGGCTTGGTTGGGAGATGTATCGCTATCCGGTCACGCTTGATCGCTTGCTGGCGGGTAATTCGACGGAGATGGCTATGCAGGCGCACCCGGTCCAGTGGCTGAATCCGCCGCAAGCGCCGTCAGGGAATGTGTTACTCAACAAAACCGGGTCGACGGGTGGGTTTGGGGCTTATGTGGCGTATGTGCCGTCGAAGGACGTGGGGGTTGTGATTCTGGCCAACAAGAATTATCCGAATGCAGAGCGGGTGAAGATTGCTCATCAGATTCTGAGCGCTTTGGCCCTGTAGGAGCGAGCATGCTCGCGATGGTCGTCAACGATTACTCGGGAAACCTGACACCCAACGGCGATTTCAGGTTTTTCGCGAGCATGCTCGCTCCTACAGAGGATTAGCGCTATTGCGGGGGGGGGGCAATGTTGTCCAGCGCCTGATTTACCAGTCACTCCCACCCACTGGAAAACCTGTTTCCAGCGCCACCCAGACTAATCATCCGGCATTTCCGGTGGCTTGGCCGGTTTTGCCGGCTTGGCGTTCTTGGCAGCCTTGGCAGCCCCTTTGGGCGGTGGGGTTTCGGCAACCGGCGGGGGCGTGGGGGCTGCGGCTTCCTTCTCGGTCGCCGGCAAGGCATCGATGGTGGCGAAGATTTTCTTCAGGTCGACCGACTTGGATTCTTCCCCTGAGCTTTCAAGTTTCTTCTCGCCGTCCTTGCCCACCAGGATCACTTTGGGCAAGGCGCCGGCCCCCAGTTTCAGCGCACGGATCAACGCCATGGTGTCCTGTTGGCCGAGGTCCTTGCCGTCCAGTTGGCCGGACATGTTCAGCACGCTGTACACCCTGATGTTGCGGTCAGCGACACCCTGTTTGTTGGCGGGATCTTCCAGCGATTTTTTCAGGTTGACCCAGACGGGGTCGACGGTGCTCGGGGCAATCACGATCAGCGGCCGGGCCCTGCCCTTGTCGATATCCAGAGGTGAATCGCCATCGGCGGCGAACAAGGGGCCGGCAATCGCCAGCAAGGTAGCCAGGGTCAGTGACCTGATGAGCATGCGCATCTCCTTTTGATATCCACGCTCTAATGATTGCGCATCGCGGCGTTCGTTCCGGTGACGCTCGGCAAATGTGTTTCGCCTTGCTCCAAGCTTAGGCGAGGGCGGTCATTGCGCAACAGGCTGGACTAATCTGAAAACGGGCAGCCATGGCGGAGGACGGCGGGTGTATTTCGACGACCCGGATGGGCATCTACTGGAGATCTTCACCCGCGAATGAGGCCCCTTCCCTGGCGGCCACTCAACCCTGCATCATGAAGGCGCCTGGCGGAACCCGTTTTCGCAGTTTCTTGCAGCTACCGGCGGGGGGCTGGTGGCCCGGTGGGCGATCAGGAAACCAGATGCGGCATTGACCCGGCGGTGGCCAATGGCCGCGTGGAATCGCAATCTCATCGGACACGGGCCCTGGCTCGGCGGCAGCCACCTGAAATTGTCCTTCTGGCCGTGGCGTGGCAGTCGCCGCAGAGTCGGCCACCCGAGCGAAATTGCCGGCAAGCGGCCCCGTGTTCTCCAAGGCGGGTCCAGCCGCGACCCGTTCTGCTTCGCGCCGACTTTGCGCCTCCTCTTCGCGAGCCTTCTGTAAGGCGAGCAGGTCCTCTTGGGCCTTGGGTGGGGTCCCCGAAGCCTGAGCCTGCTGCGCCGCCTGGATCAGTTGGAAGTTGCGGTTGCGTAACTGGACATTGCCACCAACCCGCATGTTCGAGCGCATCGCCAGGGTTTCAGCTTGCTGATATTGCCCCTGTTGCAGGCGCAGCACTCCGAGGTAATGCAGGGTCGCGGGATTGTTCGGCTGGATGTGCAGGGCACGTTCCAGCGTGGCTGCGGCCTGGTCCAACTGGCCATTTTCGTACTGGCGAGAGGCGGTTTCGATCAGGGTGGTGGAGGCGCTGTTACTTTGCGCGGGCGCTGTTCGCTCGCCAGCCTGGGAATCAAGCGACGCGATGGCGCAGCACGCCAGGATGAGGCACGGCAGAAAACGCTTGGTTGGCATCAGGGGCAGACTCGGCTGATCTCGGACGGAACTGCCATGAAAGCAGGCCACCAGCACTGCTCGGAAACGCCGATACAGGGTCCCTAATGACCCGGTTATCGCCCTGAAGTTCCCGAGGCAACGCCCCTTCAGGCCGTGTGAGACGGGTCAATCTCCCGGACTTACCCAGATCATTAAAAATTTTCTACTTTAAAAAAATGAACTATACCGAATTGGGCAAGTTTGCCTGCCATGACAGATCGTCAAAACAGACCAGGAGCCACTGGGCATGAATGTTTTGAAAGTTGCTGCAAGCGATGCCGTCCTGAATTGTTTCCATACCTCTCGCCCGATTGTTGCCCTGGATCAGACCGACTTTACCGATGTCGCCGCCGCGGTGCTGACCGTAGACGATGTAATGGGTGGCGCGCTGGATGCCATTCAACGAACAGGCTTCGACATCCCGCTGTTTCTGGTGGTGCCTCGCGGCGGTGCCGGCAATCGGGCACTGGATGTCTACAAGCGCCTGCACGAGGTAATCCTGCTGGTCAACGGTGTGTTCGACCTCTCCAGCTACAACGCCGAGTACTACGGCAACCAACTCGAAACCGCCGCCAAGGCCTACGAAGAAAACTTGTTGCCGCCCTTCTTCGACGCCCTCAAGCACTACACCGAGGCCGCCAATGCGACCTTCGCCTGCCCCGGTCACCAGGGCGGCCAGTTTTTTCGCAAGCACCCCGCCGGCCGCCAGTTCTTCGATTTCTTTGGCGAAACCCTGTTCCGCGCCGACATGTGCAACGCCGACGTCAAGCTCGGCGACCTGCTGATCCACGAAGGCCCGGCCCTGCAGGCGCAGAAGCATGCCGCGACAGTGTTCAACGCGGACAAGACCTACTTCGTGCTCAACGGCACATCGGCGTCGAACAAGGTGGTCACCAACGCCCTGCTGACGCCTGGTGACCTGGTGCTGTTCGATCGCAACAACCATAAATCCAACCACCAGGGCGCATTGATCCAGGCCGGGGCCACGCCGGTGTACCTGGAAACCGCGCGCAACCCCTACGGCTTTATCGGCGGCATCGACGCCCACTGCTTTGAGGAAAACTACCTGCGCGAACTGATCAATGAAGTCGCCCCGGACAAGGCCCGGCTACCGCGACCATTTCGTCTGGCGATCATCCAGTTGGGCACCTATGACGGCACCATCTACAACGCTCGCCAGGTGGTCGACCGCATCGGCAAGTTGTGCGACTACATCCTGTTCGACTCGGCGTGGGTGGGCTACGAACAGTTCATCCCAATGATGAAGGATTGCTCGCCCATGCTGCTCGAACTGGGTGAAGACGACCCGGGTATTTTCGTCACTCAATCGGTGCACAAACAGCAGGCCGGCTTTTCCCAGGCGTCGCAGATCCACAAGAAGGACCGCCACATCAAGGGCCAGCCGCGCTATTGCAATCACGCGCGGTTGAACAACGCGTTCATGGCCCAGGCCTCCACCAGCCCGTTCTACCCGCTGTTCGCCTCGCTGGATGTGAACGCGCGTATCCACGCCGGGCGCAGTGGTTTGCGCCTGTGGGAAGACTGCGTGAAGTTCGGCATCAACGCGCGCAAGCTGATCCTGGAAGCCTGCACCCTGGTGCGCCCGTTCGTGCCGGAAACCATCGACGGGCGCCCATGGCAGGATCACCCCACCGACGCCATCGCCAGCGACCTGCGCTTCTTCGAATTCCATCCCAAGGATCGCTGGCACGCCTTCCCCGGCTATGCCGACAAGCAATACTTCATCGACCCTTGCAAGCTGCTGTTTACCACTCCCGGCATTGACCCGATTGACGGCAGTTACACCGACTTCGGCATCCACGCCGGCATCCTCGCCAACTTCCTGCGCCAGAACGGCATCGTTCCGGAAAAGTGCGACCTCAACTCGATCCTGTTCCTGCTCACGCCCGCCGAAGACTGGGCGAAGATGGCCCATCTTGCCGCGCAACTCGCACGCTTCGAACAGTTCATCAGCGATGACGCGCCCATGAGCCGGGTACTGCCGGCCATCTATGCACGCTTTGAAGACCGCTATCGCAACTACACGATTCGCCAGCTCTGCCAGGAAATGCACGATCTCTACCGCAGCCATAACGTGCAGCAATTGCAGAAGGACATGTTCCGCAAGGAGCACTTCCCGAAAAAAGCCATGAACCCGCAACAGGCTCAAATCGAATTCATCCGTGGCAATGTCGAGCTGGTCGCGCTGGCCGATGCCGATGGCCGAGTCGCTGCCGAAGGCGCGCTGCCCTACCCGCCCGGCGTGTTGTGCGTGGTGCCGGGGGAAATCTGGGGGGGTGCGGTCCTGAAGTATTTCCTGGCGCTGGAAGAAGGCATCAACGCTTTGCCCGGGTTCACCCCGGAACTGCAAGGCGTGTATCTGCAAGAGCAAGGTGGCCGTACCCGTGCCTATGGGTATGTGCTCAAGACCTGATCCGCGACACTTGAACAGGGCAAGGAGTGTGCGATGGCTGATTCAAGCAAGAAAATGAGCCTGATGGGGCTCACCACGCTGGTCACGGTCAACATGATGGGTTCAGGCATCATCATGCTCCCCACCAACATGGCCCAACTCGGTGCAGTCTCGCTATTGTCGTGGATTTTCACGGCGATCGGCTCGATGGCCATCGCTTATTGCTTCGCCCAGTGCGGGGTGTTCTGCTCACGGTCCGGCGGGTTGTCCGCCTACACCGAGGAAGCCCATGCGAAGTCGGGGTTCTTCCTCTGCTCGTACCTGTACTTCCTGTCCCTGGCGATTGCCAACGTCGCCGTCGCGATCTCGGCGGTGGGCTACATGAGCGCCTTCCTGCCCTGGCTCAGCGGTGGTGCCATCCCGCTGTTCGTCGGCACGGTCGCGCTGATCTGGATCACCATCATCGCCAACTTCGGCGGCCCGAGCATCACCGGCAAGATCGGTGCTTTCACCGTGTGGGGCGTGATCATTCCGGTGGCGGGCCTGAGTATCATCGGCTGGTTCTGGTTCGACGCCAAACTGTTGGAAGCCGCCTGGAACCCCAACGACCTGGCCATCTCCGAAGCCATCGGCAAGGCCATCCCCCTGACCCTGTGGGCCTTCCTGGGCATGGAGTCGGCAGCCCAGGCCACCGATGCGGTGGAAGACCCCAAGCGCAACGTACCGCTGGCCTGCCTGTTCGGCACCCTGGGCGCCGCCACGGTCTATGTGCTGTCGACCACCGTCATCCAGGGCATCATTCCCAATGCCGAGCTGGCCAATTCCTCGGCACCATTCGCGCTGGTCTACGCCAAGATGTTCAACCCGTTGGTGGGTAACATCGTCATGGCCCTGGCGATCATGGCCTGCATTGGCTCGCTGCTGGGCTGGCAATTCACCCTGGCACAAACGGCGAAGATGACCGCCGACCAGAACCTGTTCCTCAAGCTGTTCAGCAAGGTCAACGCCAGCAACGCACCGGTGATCGGCATGATCGTCTGCGGCGTGTTGCAGACAATCATGGCCGTGTCGACCATCTCACCCGATGCCGCTGCGCAGTTCAGCAAACTGGTCAGCCTGGCGGCGGTGACCAACCTGATCCCCTACATAACGGCGCTGACCGGCTTGCTGGTGATCATGCACAAAGCCCAAGTGGGGCCCGCGGTGTACTCGCGCAACCTGGTGGTGCTGCTGGTGGCGGTGGCCTACTCGTTGTACGCCCTGTATGCCTGCGGCAAGGATGCGGTATTTGGCGGCACACTGGTGCTCGCCTTGGGTTACCTGCTCTATGGTTTCCTCGCCAAGCGTTTCGTCGACGTGCCAGCCGCCGTCCAGGCCAGGACCGGCAATGTTTAGGCATCGCAACCAGGATTGCACCGACATTCCTACACGGGGGAAACGGACATGAACGCACCCTTTGCAAAAACCACACGCCTGCTGCTCGCCCTGGTGTTTACCGCGCTGCCAATGGTGGCGGGTGCCAACACCCTGGAGCGCATACGCGCCAGCAATGCCTTTACCCTGGGCTACGTGCCCGACCTGTCGCCCTTCAGCGTTGCGCAAGGCGACAAAGCCAGCGGTTATGCCATCGATCTGTGCCTGAAGATCGCCGACAAGCTCAAGACCGAGCTCAACCTGCCCAACCTGCAAGTACGCTACCAGCCCGTCACCATGGCCGAAGAGACCAGCGCGGTGAAACTGGGCAAGGTCGATATCCTCTGTACGCCGACCCCACCGACCCTCGAACGGCGCAAGACCATCAGCTACTCGATTCCGGTCTACACCGCCGGCCTCTCGGTATTGGTGCGCAAGGATGCCGCCGAACCGCTGCTCAACGCGCTCAAGGGCAGGGAGGCCAATCCTGGCCCGACCTGGCGGGCGACGATCAACCGTGGCCTGGCCAACCAGACCTACGCCGCCATCGAGGGCGGTGTGACCGAAGACTGGATTCGCGAACGGATGCGCATGCTCGGCGTGATCGCTTCGCTGGTGACCGTGGCCAACATAGAAGAAGGCGCAGGGCTGGTGGCCACACGCAAGGCCGATGCGTTCTTTGCCGAGCGCATGCTTCTGAAAAACCAGGTGGAAAAAGGCGGCGCCAACAAGGACCTGATGGTCCTGGACCGCATCTTCGAGTACGCCCCGGTGGCGATGATCGTCGAACGCGGTGACGAGGACTTCCGCCTGCTGGTGGATATGGCACTGAGCGAGGCCTATCGTTCCGGCGCCATTGAGCAGGCTTACGACAAGTACTTGGGCGGGATCAACGAGACGATGAAAAAGCTGTTCAAGGTGTATGCATTGCCTTGAACTGCATGGTTTTTTTGTGGGAGCGAGCCTGCTCGCTCCTACATTGATTAGAACGCCAGTTTGTAGCCGATCAGTACCAGCATCGTCGCCAGGCAAGGGCGCAACCATTCATCGGAGATGCGCCCGGTCAGGTGGCTGCCCAGGTAAATCCCCGGCAACGAACCGACCAGCAAGTAACCGAGCACGTGCCAGTCCATATTGCCCATGCTCGCATGGCCAAGGCCGGCGACCAGGGTCAGGGGCACGGCGTGGGCGATTTCCGTGCCGACCAGGCGGCGGGTCGGCAACAACGGATAGAGGATAAACAACGCCACGGTGCCCAGGGCACCCGCGCCGATCGAGGTCAGCGCGACCATGGTGCCCAGCACCAGGCCGGTGATCACGGTCAGGACATTCAGGCGCGAGCCGCTGGGCTTGTAGTTGCCTCCGGCGCGCTTGTGGGCGAAGTCGAGCAGGCGCTTCTTGAACAGGATCGCCAGCGCCGTGGCGAACAGGACAAAACCCAAGGCCTGCTTGATGATCGCGTTCATCGCGTCAGGTGCTTCGTTCAGGCTGCTGAGGAACCACAACGTCAACATCACCGCCGGCACGCTGCCGAGGGTCAACCATCCGGTGATCGACCAGTCGATATTGTTGTTCTTCCTGTGGACCAGCACGCCACTGGACTTGGTGATGGCCGCGTACAGCAAATCGGTGCCGACCGCGGTGGCCGGGTTGATGCCGAACCACAGCAGGATAGGCGTCATCAATGAACCGCCACCCACGCCGGTCATGCCGACGATAAAGCCGACCACCAGCCCGGCCACGACCAACCCGATATTCAACAAATCCATTGAGACATCCACAAAAACTGCAGGAAATTACTGGCCCGCAGCATAGCGATATTTCTTATAACCAGTTATATCGATGCGATCTATCTTTATGCCCTGTTCGCATCCCGCCCTGTTTGCATCCTGCATCCCGCCCTGTAGGAGCTGCCGCAGGCTGCGATCTTTTGATCTTCAAAAACAAGATCAAAAGATCGCAGCCTGCGGCAGCTCCTACAGGTGGTCATTCGTCGCGACGCCGAGCGGAACAGTCATTGCACCGGCAGAAAATTCAGGAACAGCAGGCTCTGGGCATAATTCAAGCCGATCCGCCGATAGCGCTCGTCGAGCATCTGGGTCAAAAGGTCCAGTCGCGCGACGATCTTGCCAAACTCCACGGCGAAACTCAGGTTGCTACCCTCCTCCGAGATTTCGTTGGAGAACAGCATGGGCTGGCCGTCCTTGGTCTGCCGCTGGCTGAGGATCCAGGTGGCGATTTCAATGTTGCGCGCGGCGTTGCTGACGAACGTCGGGTTGATCGCGTCCGTCATGTAGAACTCCAGGCGATTGCCGTGGGCGGTGACCAACATGCTGCCGATGGCATAGATGAACGCGCCGACCCGGTCGCCGAGAAACTCCGGGCTCATGGCAAACCGCAGCGCCGCCAGATCCTTCTTGCCCCCAAGCGTAGGCAACGGCTGCTGCTGCTCAATGGCCATGCGCACCTGTTTGCCAGCAGTCCTGGCATCGAGGAAGCCGGATTTTTTCAACTCCTCGGGGTTGCGCAGGTACAGCTTGCTCATCAGCAGATAAAGGCTGTCGAGGTTGTCGCGCATGGCCAGCGTCGCCATGCGGTCGACACTGGTCTGCAGGAACTCCTGGGGTTTGCCATCGCGTATCTGGGTGAACAGGTCGTTGCCTGGTTGATGACTGCAACCGCTGGTCAGCAACAGCGACAGGCCACCCAGTAGCAGGCCGATTGTGCGAATGATGTGGGGTGAAACTCGAGCCATGGGCGATGAACTTGGCATGGGCCGACGGGGGGATCGCCATCGGCTGGCAAGGGATAGAGCCGCAAGTTGCGCAAAAGTGCGGTGGCGAGCGTCGCCAATCGATCACCGGCTCCTATGGAATCGATCACCGGCACCCGTGGGAGCGAGCCTGCTCCGGGCGGCGTTCCGACGATGAACCTGAGAGCGCCGTGGGGGTGTCAGGTTTCCCACGTCATCGTTGACGTCCATCGCGACGGTGCGACGATTCGACATGCTCGCTCCTACAGCCACCTGGATGGAACCCGAGGGTCTATCCTGATGCCAACAGAAATAGTGACCAGAAGGAGCAAAGCATGCGTACCCAGCAATTGGCCGGCACCCAGGTACCGGTCATCGGCCAGGGCACCTGGCAAATGGGCGAGGACCCTGCCCGCCATCAAGAGGAGGTCGCCGCACTGCGCCTGGGCATCGACATGGGCATGACCCTGATCGACACCGCCGAAATGTACGCCGAAGGCGGTGCCGAGCAAGTGGTGGGCGACGCCATCGCCGGCCAGCGCGACCAGGTCTTCCTCGTCAGCGAGGTCTACCCGCACAACGCCAGTCGCCAGGGCATTCCCCAGGCGTGCGAGCGCAGCCTGCGACGGCTGAAGACCGATTCCATCGACCTGTACCTGTTGCACTGGCGTGGCCAGTATCCCCTGGAAGAAACGGTAGAAGCCTTCGAACGCCTGCGTGAAGCCGGCAAGATAGGCCGTTGGGGCGTGTCCAACTTTGATCTCGACGACCTGCAGGAGCTCTCGACAGAGGGCTGTGCCACCAATCAAGTGCTCTACAACCTGGAGGAACGTGGCATAGAATTTGATCTATTGCCCTGGTGCAAGGAGCAACGCATGCCGGTCATGGCTTACTGTCCGATCGGCCAGGCAGGGAAAATGCTGGCCAATGCTACGCTCAAACAAGTAGCTGCCCGTCACGACGCCACGCCTGCCCAGGTTTCCCTGGCCTGGCTGCTGCGCCAGGACGGCGTGATCGCCATCCCCAAGGCCGTCCGCCCCGAACATGTGCGGCTCAATGCGCAAGCGGCGCAGTTGAAGCTGGAGGCTGGGGATCTGGAGGCGCTGGACCAAGCGTTTCAGGCGCCCAAACGCAAGCAGCGGTTGGCCATGGTCTAAGCCATCGCGGTGTCAGAGGGCTTCGACATGAGAAGCACCGATCAACCGGACGCCTTTAACCTGCACCGCTTCGTCCAGGCGCAGAACCCGGTGTTCGACCGGGTCCAGGCCGAACTCGAAGCCGGCCACAAGCGCAGTCACTGGATGTGGTTCGTTTTCCCGCAGTTCGCCGGGTTGGGTGACAGCGAAATGTCCCGGCGCTTCGCGATCCGTTCCCGGGAAGAAGCGCAGGCCTACCTAGAACACCCGCTGCTGGGTGTCCGGCTGCGCACGTGTACCCAACAGGTGCTGAACATCCAGCAGCGCTCGGTGGCAGCGATATTCGGCCACCCCGACGACCTGAAATTTCGCTCCTCGATGACCTTGTTCGCCCAGGTCGCGGACGACGACAGTCTCTTTCATCAAGCCTTGAACCAATACTTTCACGGCATCCTGGATGACTGGACCCTGTCGCTGATGGACTCAAAACAAGCCCAGTTGCCCCCCCACCAGGGTTGAAAAATCGTCATCGACAAACGGCAGGATGGCGTCCGCCACCGGTTGCAGTTGCTTGGTGATGTAGTGGTCGTAGTCGATGGGGGCACTGCGGATCTCCAGCGGCTCGGGGCCGGCGACAGTGATGACGTAGCTGATCCAGCCGCCATTCTGGTACTGCCGCGGGCGGCCCTGGCGATCGTTGTAATCGTCGGCAATCCGTGCCGCCCGTACATGGGGCGGCACGTTGCGCTGGTAGTCGTCCAGCGTGCGGCGCAGGCGCTTGCGGTAGATCAGGCGGTCGTCGAACTCACCGGCCAGGGTCTTGCGCACATACTCGCGCACGTAGTCCTGATAGGGTTTGCGGTGGAAGATCAGTGAATACAGCTCCTGCTGGAATTGCCTGGCCAGCAGCGACCAGTCGGTGCGCACGGTTTCCAGGCCTTTGTAGACCATTTCGTCGCTGCCATCGGCGCGCGTGACCAATCCGGCGTATCGCTTCTTGCTGCCCTCCTCCGCGCCGCGAATGGTCGGCATCAGGAAGCGTTTGTAGTGGGTTTCGAATTGCAGCTCCAGCACGCTCTCCAGGCCGTACTCTTCACGCACGTGCTCACGCCACCACTGGTTGACGTGGTCGACCAGCGCGCGGCCGATCTGCGCGGCCTCCTGCTGGCCGTGGGCGCGGCGCAGCCAGACGAAGGTCGAGTCGGTGTCGCCGTAGATCACCGTATGGCCCTGGTCTTCGATCAGCTTTCGGGTGCGCAGCATGATCTCATGGCCACGCAAGGTAATCGATGACGCCAGGCGCGTGTCGAAGAAGCGGCAGCCACTGGAACCGAGCACGCCGTAGAACGCGTTCATGATGATCTTCAGCGCCTGGGACAGCGGCGCATTGTGCTCACGCTTGGCGGTTTCCCGGCCTTCGGCGACCCGGGCGACAATGGCGGGCAGGCAATGCCGGGTGCGGGAAAACCGCGCCCCGCGAAAACCCGGTACCGAGTCCTGGTCATCGGGGTGCTTGAGCCCTTCGATCAAGCCTACCGGGTCGATGAGGAAGGTACGGATGATCGACGGATAGAGGCTCTTGTAGTCGAACACCAGCACCGACTCGTACAACCCAGGTCGCGAGTCCATGACAAATCCGCCAGGGCTCGCTTGTGCCGGCTTGCTGCCCAGGTTTGGCGCAACGAAGCCCTGGCGATGCATCAGCGGCATGTAGAGGTGGGTGAACGCCGCCACCGATCCGCCCATGCGATCGGCCGGCAACCCGGTGACACTGGCCCGCTCCAGCAGGAACTTGAGCAGCTCGGTCTTGGCGAAGATCCGCGTGACCAGTTCGCAGTCCTTGAGGTTGTACTTGGCCAGCGCCGGCTTGTCCTCGGCGAACATGCGGTTGATTTCATCCATGCGCTGGTACGGGTTATCAATCGACTTGCCTTCACCCAGCAGGGTTTGCGCGACGTTTTCCAGGCTGAACGAGGGGAAGCTCCAGGTCGCCGAGCGCAGGGACTCGATGCCGTCGATGATCAGCCGGCCGGCGGCGGATGCAAAGTAATGATTGCCGCTGCCGTGTTCGCGCCATTGCATTTCCTCGCCGCCTCGCCCCAGTTTCAGCGGCACGGCCAGGCGCCGGGCGTGTTCATGCAAGACCCGCAGGTCGAACTGCACGACGTTCCAGCCGATGATCGCGTCAGGGTCGTGGCGGGCAAACCATTCATTGAGCTTCTTCAGCAGCAGGGTTCGCGATTCGCAGTATTCGAGCTGGAAATCCACCGCGCCGTGGTCGCCATTGGGCGGGCCGAGCATATACACCTGACGCTCGCCGCAACCTTCCAGGGCAATGGAATACAACTCGGCCTGGGCGGTGGTTTCAATGTCCAGGGACACCAGTTTCAGGCTGGGACGGTAGTCGGGATCGGGTTTCATCTGCGCCTCGAGCAGCAGGCCATCGCCCCCCGGCGTGCCGCCAAAGCGAACTGGCGCGGTGATGAACCGCTCCATCATGTAGCGCTCCGGCGGGCGCACATCGGCCTCGTACACCTCGACGCCCGCCCTGCGCAGTGCGGTTTCCAGGCGCATCAGTTGCCCGTGCTGCTGGCAATACAGGCCGAGCACCGGGCGATGTTCAAAGTCCTGCAGGGCCAGGGGCTTGAGCTCGACGTTTTTTTCGTCGCGCAACAGCGCCTCGGCCTGCTCGCGCTGATCGGCCGGGATGAACGCCACCGACGGCTGATGCGGCAGGCGGATGCGCCGGGGACCGCTATCGGTCGCCAGCCAGAACTCGACTTCGGTGCCCGCCGGCGTGTCGCGCCAATGCCGGGTCAGGACGAAGCCCTGGGGTAAATCCACCACTGCAGACCTCGGGTTTTGTTCAAGCGAGTAATTCTACGCGTCATCCACACATGTAGGAGCTGCCGCAGGCTGCGATCTTTTGATTTTGATTTACAGGAGCAAGATCAAAAGATCGCAGCCTGCGGCAGCTCCTACAAAGGCTGCGATTTTTTCGGGTTCGGAAAAAATCCGCCGAATGACGTTTTTTGTGTGCTATCTGCCGCTTTTGCCCTTGCCCTGAACGCCTGGGTCTACGATTCTTCAAGGACAACGACAACACCCGGAAAACCGCCATGAAAACCGTCGCGCAACTGCTCAAGTTGAAAGATCAGAAGAACCAGGAAGTGCACCAGATCAAACCTGATCACATGGTGCTCGAAGCGCTGATGAAGATGGCCGAAAAAAACGTCGGTGCCTTGCTGGTGGTGGAGAATGACGAGGTGCTGGGCATCATCAGTGAACGCGACTACGCGCGCAAACTGGTGCTGCATGGCCGCTCCTCCGTGGGCACGCCGGTACGCGACATCATGGTGTCGCCCGTCATCACCGTGGATACCCATCAAACCGTCGACACCTGCCTGGGCATCATGTCCGACAGACGCCTGCGTCACCTGCCGGTGGTGGAAAACGGCAAGTTGATAGGCTTGCTGTCGATCGGCGACCTGGTCAAGGAAGCCATTGCCGAACAGGCCGAGTTGATTCGCCAGCTGGAGCAGTACATTCGCGGCGAATAATACGAGTACACTGCAAATCCCCCCACATTATTAATTTGTGGTGATCAGGCAGGCCAATGCCTGGCAAAGACCGGCGCCAATATCGGATGCCGGTCAATGCGTTCCAGCCAGGCGGAAAAGCCCGGCCGGGTTCGGCGCAAGTGTTCGCGGCTGCCCGCCCACCGTGTGATCACCGCCGCCAGCACATCCAGCGCGCCCGGAGCCTCCTCACCCAGGTACAGCTCAGCGGAAAACTGGTCGGCAAACACTTCCCAGCTCCAATGCAAGCGCTGTCGGGTACCGGCCATGAGGTTTTGCCGCGAGGCTTCATCCGCATTGGCCAGCCAGCGTTCCGGGTAATCGATGATGCCGATGGCCGCATAACAATTGCTGACGATGAACGCCAGGCCCCGAATGGCCTGGTCACGCTCGGCAGGGTCAGACGGCAACAGGTTCGACTCGGGAAATGTCAGCCCGAGATGAATCAGGATCGCCGCGCTCTCCGTGAGGACACTGCCGTCGGGCAGTTGCAGCGTCGGAATCTGCTTGAGCGGATTGAGCTTCTCCAGTGCCTGGGCCGCCTGCGGGGACGTTTCGACATCAATGAAGCGATAGGCGATCTCACACAGCTCCAGGGCGGCCTCGATCGCAGCCGCGCCCGAGTTCTGGTGTCCGTAGAGTTGATACATACATATCTCCTGGTTGGCCGCGATCAGCACCAGCTATCCAGTGTAGAAGGCGCAATCGACCACGACCCGAGCGTCCGACGACTGCACCATCACGCCCACGAACGGTACCGTACCGCCCCTATCAATAGCGTCGATGTTCACCATCACGTCAATGAAGTTCTCTTAAAAAATCCGCGGCGTAACATCAGCTCCATACCAAGCAACTACACCCCGGAGCACACGATCATGAAACGCCAAACCCTCCTCAGCATCGCTTTCTCGGTTTTTGCAGTTAACGCTTTTGCCGCTACCTCTGTTCAGCCTGTCGTGGCTGAAGGTGGCTCGGATCGTCTGATTGAAAGCCGGGTGGCCGAGGGTGGTTCGGATCGCTTGATCGAGAATCGTGTGGCTGCCGATGGTTCGGATCGCCTGCAAGGCAACACTGTCGCCGCCGATGGCTCCGACCGCCTGCAAGGCAACACTGTCGCCGCCGATGGCTCCGACCGCCTGCAAGGCAACACTGTCGCCGCCGATGGCTCCGACCGCCTGCAAGGCAACACTGTCGCCTAACCCCTTCGCTTCACCGCGCCAACAAAAAGCCCGGCCTGATCAGCCGGGCTTTTTCATGCCTGTTAAACCTCGAAAGTCATACAGCGTGTGGACGTTCGCCAATATCTTCAGCCTGCCCGCGCCATGCAGCGCTTGTAACGCTCATCGACCCGCTTGGCAAACCAGGCAGTGGTGAGCTTGCGGGTGATTTTCGGGCTTTGCAGCACGATCCCCGGCAGTACCGCGCGCGGCAGGGAACGACCTTCGGCCTGTTCAGCCAAGGCGAAAACCCGCTGATAGAGCTCGCTGTCCTCGAACGCCAGCGTGTTGCCCTCCTCCAGTTGATCCCTGATCGTCGGATTGCGCATGCCCAGCTGCTTGCCCAAGGTGCGCACCGCCAGCTCCGTGGTGCCAGGCATGATCGAACCGTAGCGGACCAGGTCGCCATCCAGCGCGAGCGGGATGCCCGAGGCCCGGCTCACGGCATTCTGGAAGCCAGCATTGCGACTGGCGTACCAACCGGCATTGAAATCGGCGAAGCGGTACAACGGCTGCTTGTAGCTCACCGGATAACCGAGCAGATGCGCGATGCCGAAGTACATGCCGCCGCGGCGGGTAAAGACTTCACGCCGTATCGAGCCTTCCACCGGATACGGATAGCTTTTGGCATGCTGTTCGGCAAAGTCGATACTGACCTGCATCGGCCCGCCGGTGTGTACCGGGTTGAAGCCTGCGAACAGGGTCTTGCCCATGGGCACCATGCCAATGAAGTCATCGAAAATCGCGCTCAGTTCCTTTTCACTGCGGGCGGCGTTCAGCCGGTCGTTGTAGGTTTTGCCGTTGGGCGAACTCACCCGCAGTGCACCGCTGACCAACAGTTGGGGGATATGCGCCTTGGCCGCCCGGCGATCGATCTCATCCCGGGCGATCTTGCCCAGCCCCGGCACACCGGGATCCACCTGGAAAGTCGACTCCTGCTCGGTGACCGCCAGCACCGAACAGAGGTTTTGCGTGGTCGGTGCGATGTTCTGCGCAGCAAACGCGGCGTAGATGTCCGTGGCCCACCCTTGGCGATCGACGGTTTTGGCCGGCAGCAAGCGCACGATTTGCGCCTTGACCTCGGCGGGCTTGCGCGCCGCGGTTTCCTGGGGTCGCTGACTGCTGCAACCGGCCACCACCAGTAACGCGGTGATGCTCATGATCAATCGATGGGCTTGCATGTTGCTCCAGGGCGTTCGTTGAACCGGGTTAACCATACGATCAATGCATGGCGCAGGCTATGACCGTGGCGCGAACCCGGCTGTTCCTCAGGTGCCGATGAAAAACGCTGGCCGCTGCGCAAGGCTGGACCATACTTGCAGCACACGGCAAGAGGACGGGGTCATGCAGCGTAGCGATGTGTTGATCATCGGCGCCGGCCCGACGGGGTTGGTGCTGGCGCTATGGCTGAGCAAACTGGGGGTTCGCGTGCGGATCGTCGACAAGACTTCTGCACCGGGCACCACTTCACGGGCACTGGCGGTGCAGGCGCGCACGCTGGAGCTGTATCGCCAGCTGGACCTGGCCGACGCCATCCTGCGCGACGGTCATCAGGTCGCGGCCGCCAATTTCTGGGTAAAAGGCCAGCCCGTGGCGCGCCTGCCGTTGAACCGCGTCGGTGAAGGCCTGACGCCCTACGCCTTCCTCGAAATATTCCCGCAGGACGAACACGAACGGCTACTGATCGATCGCCTGCAAACCTTCGGCATCACGGTGGAACGCAACACCGAGCTCGAAGGTTTCGAGCAAACCGATGACGGCATCAGCGCCACGCTGCGCTTGCCCGACGGCCAACAGGAAACCTGCCAGGCCTGCTACCTGGCCGGTTGCGACGGCGCCCGTTCGATCGTTCGCAAGACCCTGGACACCGGTTTTCCAGGCGGCACCTACCAGCAGGTTTTCTACGTCGCCGACGTGCAAGCCAGCGGCCCGGCGTTCAATGGCGAACTGCATGTGGATCTGGATGAGGCAGATTTCCTCGCGGTATTCCCACTGGCTGGCAGCGGCCGAGCACGCTTGATCGGCACCGTGCGCGACGAACGCGCCGAACAGGCGCAAACCCTGCAATTTGACGACGTGAGCAGTCGGGCCATCGAGCATATGCAGGTCAAGGTCGAACAACTGAACTGGTTCTCGACCTACCGCGTGCATCATCGGGTGGCGGATCACTTTCGCAGCGCACGCGCTTTCCTGTTGGGCGACGCCGCCCACGTGCACAGCCCCGCGGGGGGCCAGGGCATGAACACAGGGATTGGCGATGCCATCAACCTGGCCTGGAAACTCGCGGCGGTACTGAGCGGCGGCGCCGAGGCGAAATTGCTCGACTCCTACGAAACCGAGCGCATCGCCTTCGCCCGCAAGCTGGTGGCCACCACCGACCGGGTGTTCACGTTCGTCACCGCCGAGGGGCCCATGGCGGATGTGTTGCGCACGCGGCTGGCGCCCTTGCTGATTCCGAAAATGGCCTCGTTCGAAACCACCCGCGAATTCCTGTTCCGCACCGTGTCGCAAATCACCCTGAACTATCGCGACATGCCCTTGAGCACAGGCGTTGCCGGGCAGGTGCATGGTGGCGACCGCCTGCCCTGGGCGCACGACGGTGAAGGTGACAATTTTGAATCGCTCAAATGCCCGACCTGGCAGGTGCATGTGTATGGCGACACCAGCGACGAGATGATCGCCTGGTGCCACGAGCACCATCTGCCGCTGCATGTGTTCGGCTGGCGCCCGGCATTCGAAACGGCCGGCCTTGGGCGCAACGGGTTCTACCTGCTACGGCCGGATACATACGTGGCGATTGCCGAAACCTGTTCGGACCCGAAGGTGATCGAACGGTATTTTCGCGACCGCGGGATCCGACCGTACTTTGGCGCGCCCTGATTTTAGGTTGGGGTATTTGGATTGGGTGTATATCCGTTGCTGCGGTAACGGCCACCTAGGGTTTCGCCCTTACGGCGAGTCACTTGGAAAAGCCCCAAGTAACCAAGGGCTCTTGCCCCTGGCGTTCGGCCCCTCGCTGGCGCTCGGGGAACCCTCGCTCCGGCCTCTCGATGGGGCAAGAAAATCAAAAGCCAGATCAAGATCAAAAGCCAAAGCGAGGCGGCCTTAAAGCCGACCTGATCGGGAGCCGTGCGCATTGATCGTTCCCACGCTCTGCGTGGGAACGATCATTGGCGGTAACCGGAAAAGTCAGTTCGGCTTTAAGGCCGCCTCGCTTTTGTTTTTGATCTGGGCGCCCCGTTAACCACGATGGCCGAACGCAGGCATTGCGCAGTGGGGAAACCGGCAGGACGCCGGTTTAGCCGCGCTGGGCCAGGGACGGCCCATCGCGGCGACCCACGGAGCAATGCCGGAGTGAGGGCATGCCGAGCCTTAGCGAGGCACCGAGTGGTGGGGCAAAGCCTTTTGCTTACTTTTTGGCGTTTGAAAAAGTGAGTCGCTGTAAGAGCGAAACCATAGGAGGCCGTTACCGCAGCAATGGATATGTACCCCTAGACCGCGTCATCGTTCTTCGCCGGCAAACCTGGCTCCTACAAGGGTTGTGGTTGTTTTCAGATCCCCGCCAGTGCCAGGTCCATCGCAAAATATGTGAAAATCAGATCAGCCCCTGCCCGCTTGATGGCGCCCAGGCTTTCGCGCACCACGCGATCCTCATCGATAGCCCCCGCCTGTGCGGCGAACTTGATCATCGCGTACTCCCCGCTCACCTGATACGCCGACAAGGGCAGGCGCGAGGCTTCGCGAATGTCGCGGATGATGTCGAGGTACGCTCCGGCCGGCTTGACCATCAGCGCATCGGCGCCTTCCTGTTCGTCCAGCAGCGACTCCCTCACCGCCTCACGACGATTCATCGGGTTCATCTGGTAGCTTTTGCGATCGCCCTTGAGCGCGCTGCCGCCAGCTTCGCGGAACGGTCCGTAGAGCGCCGAGGCGAACTTGGTCGAATAGGCCATGATCGCCGTCTGGGTGAACCCGGCGGCATCGAGCGCCCGGCGAATAGCCTGGACCTGCCCGTCCATGGCGGCCGATGGGGCAATCACGTCAGCACCGGCACGGGCAGCAGCCACCGCCTGTTTGCCGAGGTTGAGCAGGGTCTGGTCGTTATCGACCTCAAGGTTGTGCATCACGCCGCAATGCCCGTGGTCGGTGTACTCACAAAAACAGGTATCGGACATCACGATCATTTCCGGCACGGCGTCCTTGGCGATGCGCGACATGCGCGACACCAGGCCATTGTCGTTCCAGGTGTCGCTGCCATTGCTGTCCAGGTGATGGGACACGCCAAAGGTCATCACCGACTTGATCCCGGCACGGGCATATCGCTCGATCTCCCCCGCCAGCTTCGATTCCGGAATGCGCATCACACCGGGCATGCTCTTGATCGGCACGAAATCATCGATTTCTTCTTCGACGAAAATCGGCAGTACCAAGTCGTTCAAGCTGAACTCGGTTTCCTGGAACAGACTGCGCAGGCTTGCATTGCGGCGCAGACGGCGTGGGCGTGCTTCGGGGAACTGACTGGACATGGAGATGCCTCAAAAAACGAAAAACAAGATGAAAGTCGTAGAGGGGGCAAAGCTTATGCCCTGCAAGGTGCAGGGCACAAATCAGCCGGGAGAAATTACCCTTACCGCACCCGCAATAATCGCTCCCGCAGAGGTCGGGTCAATCAAAGGGCCAGCGTGCCGTCGATACAGGTCACCACCGCCCCGCCGATCCAGATTTCCTCCCCCACCTGTTCCACCTGGATGCGCCCCGCGCGGCCCATCGTCAACCCCTGGCTGACCACGTAGCGAGCCGGCGCCAGCCCTTCACCGAGCAGCCATTGGGCAATCCCGGCGTTGAGGCTGCCCGTGGCCGGATCTTCAGGCATACCGTCACCGGAAATGAATGCGCGGACTTCGAACTGCGCTTCATCGCCATCGCGTTCCGCATGCCACGGCGCGATGACACCCACGGCGAGGCCGAGCATGTGCGAATGGTCCGGTCGCAAGTCCAGGACTTGCTGGCGATCCGCGAGCAACACCGCCAGCCAGCCCGCACCGTTATCAACCCATTGCGCGCGGACAATCGCCTGCGGCTCCAGCCCCAAACCCAAGCACACACGCGCCATCAGAGTGGCGTCCACCGGCCCGGTCTTGAGCAGTGGCGGAGCGAGAAACGCCAGCTCCGCGCCCTGCCGACGAACCCGCACCAGGCCGACACCGCACTCCTGGATAATCTCTTCGCCCTTGGGCACACCGCCAGCTTCAAGCCAGGCATGGCAAGTGCCCAGGGTCGGATGTCCGGCAAATGGCAACTCCTTGAGGGTGGTGAATATCCGCACCCGATAATCGGCACGGGGATCCTGCGGTTCCAGGATGAACGTGGTTTCGCTGAGATTGGTCCAGGTCGCGAACGCCGCCATGCGTTCATCGCTCAGCTTGTCGGCAGCAAACACCACCGCCAGCGGATTGCCTTTGAGTGGTACGCGACTGAAGACATCGACTTGCTTGAAATTGAATGAATACATGGCCGTCCCTGGTCCTGATCAGATCAAATCGTTTGGCTTGGGGATTTCCAGCCCGCGCTTGACCGCCGGCCGTGCCAGGAATTTCTCCAGCACCCGCGTGACATTGGGGAAGTTCTGGATGCCGACCAGGTCGCCGGCTTCATAGAAACCGATCAGGTTGCGCACCCACGGGAAGGTCGCGATATCGGCGATGGTATAGCGTTCGCCCATGATCCAGTCGCGCCCTTGCAAGCGTGCATCGAGGACACTGAGCAGGCGTCGGCTTTCCTCGACATAGCGGTCACGCGGACGCTTGTCTTCGTAGTTCTTGCCGGCGAATTTATTGAAGAAACCGAGCTGGCCGAACATCGGGCCAATGCCGCCCATCTGAAACATCAGCCACTGAATGGTCTCGTAGCGCGCCGCCGTTTCCTGGGCCAGCAATTGCCCGCTCTTGTCGGCGAGGTAGATCAGGATCGCCCCGGACTCGAACAGCGGCAACGGCTGGTCGTCCGGACCATGGGGATCGAGAATGGCCGGGATCTTGTTGTTCGGGTTCAGCGACAGGAACTCGGGCGACAGCTGGTCGTTGGTGTCGAAGCCGACGCGATGGGGCTCATAGGGCAGGCCGATCTCTTCGAGCATGATCGAAACCTTGACGCCATTGGGGGTCGGCAAGGAATACAGTTGAATCCACTCAGGGTAGCGTGCCGGCCATTTGCGGGTGATGGGGAACGCAGACAAATCGGTCATGGGAGCCTCCACGAGAAATTGAGAATGCCGATCATAAAGGAGATGACCCGGACTGCGGCGTCTGGCGCCATGATTATCGCTGATGGTCAAGATCAAGCGAGATAACTGTGTTTGTCTACCCGCTCGTGTAGGGTGTCCATAATTTCGCAACATCCTGTCGATAACCTTCGCTGCAACCCGCCAAAGGTTACCGGTAAAGTGCTGCGCTCTCGGCCGGAATCGAACCAAACGGGCTTCAGGGGACTCTGAGTAATGTCCCTTTGATACGGAACGGCTCCACGACATGGAAAACACCCGACGCAGGAAAGTCGCGGTGCAAAGGTTTGTCAGCCTTAACCCAATGCGCTGAAGAATCTTTTATTCAATGATCAATCCCTTGAAATTCACCCGACACTTTAAACATCGTGCGTATTTGCTCCTGCCTGCCTTGCTGGCAGCCAGCACGTTGTTTTTGGTGCTGGAGTCCAGCGAAAGCCGCGCCCAGCCGGTGGATGGCACCCAGACCCTGGTGTTCCTGCGCCATGCGGAAAAGCCCGAGGGCGGCCTGGGCCAGCTCAATTGCCAGGGCTTGAACCGCGCCATCGACCTGGCCACCCTGCTGCCAGAAAAATTCGGCAAGGCCGACTACGTGTTCGCCGCCAACCCGACGCGCAATGTCGAGGAAGGCGAACTGGACAACTCCTACAGCTACATCCGCCCCTTGATGACCATCAGCCCCAGCGCGATCAAGCTCGGTTTGCCGGTGAACATCAACTTCTCGGCCAACGACACCAGTGACCTCGCCGATGAACTGCTCCACGACAAGTACCACAACTCGGTCATCTATACGGCCTGGTCCCACGGCTATCTGCCAGAACTGATCAACAAGGTCGCCGGTGAAGCCGTCGGCAAGAAACAGAAGATCACCGAGGACTGGGAATCGAGCGACTATGACTCGCTGTACGTGCTGACCCTGACCTGGCACAACGGCAAGGCCAGCTTGCAAAGCCATAGCTACAAGCAGGGGCTGGATAACGGGCAGGAGAGTTGCCCGACCTGATTGTGCAGTGCCTGGCATCACTCTTGTAGGAGCGAGCATGCTCGCGATGATCGCCAACGAAAACACTGGCTGTCTGACTTCCCGCGGTGGATGTGCCTCCATCGCGAGCATGCTCGCTCCTACAAACGAAGATCGATGACGACGTGTGGCAGATAAACCGCGGTGCCCGGTTCACCGGCAAGTCGGATCGCCGCACCGCTAGCTCCTACAGGGGCCGGCACCGACACCATCATCCCGGTTGATTGCCCCGCTCGCGCAAATACTCCAACACTGCCCCCCGCTCCCCGGCAAACTCGATCCGCGCCCCTTTCTTCTCCCGCTGAAAGGCATACATCGGGTCGTAATACTCAACCAGCAAGCCCTCGATCCAGCCCCGGTGCAAATCCACCGCACCATTGCGCCCTTGCTCGGCCAAAGCCTCTTCCATCAGGATCAGCATGCGCCGGTGCCGCTCGCCGCCCAGTCGCTTTTGCACATTGTCCAGGCTCGCCAGCAAGCGCTCGGAAAAGAGCGCAAAACCTTCCTCGCCATGCACCGCGATGAACTCGGCACACAGGTCCACCACGTAATCGCGCAGGATTCGCTCGATCCGCCCCTCCAGGCTGTCTTCGAGCCAGACCATCGGGAACTGTTGCATGCCCTGGTACAGCGGCAGTGGCAGTGCACAACTGCCGACCGCGCGGCTTTCGTCTTCCAGCACGAACTGTTCGAAACCGCGGGCACGCTTTTTCAGCACGTCCACGGCCAGGCGGTTTTCGAAGTCGATGTTCGACGGCTGGCCAGTAACGCGCTTGCCGAAACTGGAACCGCGATGGTTGGCATGTCCCTCAAGGTCCAGGCCGTTGTCCAGTTGCGTGAGCAGCTCGGTTTTACCGGTGCCGGTCATGCCGCCCAACAAGACGAAATCGCATTGGGCCACGGCCTGGTCCAGGGTTTCCAGCAAGAAGGTGCGCATGGCCTTGTAGCCGCCGCCTACTCGCGGGTAGTCGATGCCCGCCTCGTCCTTGAGCCATTGCTGGACGATCTGCGAGCGCAGGCCACCACGAAAACAATACAACAGGCCATCAGGATGGGCCCGGGCAAAATCCGCCCAGGCCTGGATGCGCTCGGCCTTGGTGGTGCCGGACACCAACTGATGGCCCAGCTCAACCGCCGCCTGCTGCCCGTGTTGTTTGTAACAGGTACCAATACGCTGCCGTTCGTGATCATTCATCAGCGGCAGGTTGACCACGCCGGGAAACGAGCCCTTGAGAAACTCGACCGGCGCACGAGCGTCC
This sequence comes from Pseudomonas sp. PSB11, assembly GCF_014596605.1. Taxonomy (NCBI): domain Bacteria; kingdom Pseudomonadati; phylum Pseudomonadota; class Gammaproteobacteria; order Pseudomonadales; family Pseudomonadaceae; genus Pseudomonas; species Pseudomonas sp. PSB11. The sequence continues at coordinate 32,859 of NZ_NOIO01000028.1, read as the reverse complement.
ATCATTGGCCGGTCGTTGAGAAAAATGTCGCGGTAATAAGTACAGTCGACGGGCATCACGACACCTCGACCGCGCGGCTCTGTCGCTCGACCAGTTCACCGATTGGCGTCAGGTTCAGTCCCAGTTCGGCGGCGACCGCGAGGAAGCCGGCGTTGCCCTCGGGCGTCACGGCAACCAGCAGGCCACCGCTGGTTTGCGGGTCGCACAGCACGCGCTTGTGCAGCTCCTGGAGGCGCCCGAGCTTGTCGGCGTAGCTGTCGAAATTGCGCAATGTGCCACCCGGCACACAGCCCTGGTCGATGTAATACTCGACGCCCGGCAAGCGTGGCACCCGTTCATAGTCGATGCGGGCGGTGAGGCCGCTGCCATCGGCCATTTCCACCAGGTGCCCAAGCAGGCCGAAACCGGTGACATCGGTCATCGCGGTAACGCCGTCCAGCTTGCCAAAACGGCTGCCGGGTTTGTTCAGTGTGCACATCCAGTCGCGGGCCAGGCCCACATCGGCGCTGCGCAATTTGCCCTGCTTTTCGGCCGTGGTAAGCACGCCGATGCCCAGGGGCTTGGTCAGGTACAACAGGCAGCCGGCCGTGGCCGTGTCGTTGCGCTTCATATGACGTTTTTGCACCAGCCCGGTGACAGCCAGGCCGAAGATCGGCTCCGGTGCGTCGATCGAATGCCCGCCCGCCAAGGGAATCCCGGCCTCATCGCACACCGAGCGCCCGCCGCGGATCACTTCCCGGGCAATCTCTGGCGCCAGCACATTGACCGGCCAGCCAAGGATCGCGATCGCCATCAATGGATCGCCCCCCATGGCGTAGATATCGCTGATGGCATTGGTGGCGGCAATGCGGCCAAAATCGAAAGGATCATCGACGATCGGCATGAAAAAGTCGGTGGTCGACACCACGCCACGTTCCTCATCGATGGAGTAAACCGCCGCGTCATCACGCGAGGCATTGCCGACCCACAGTTTCGGATCAAGATTCTGCGCCCCGCTGCCGGCCAGAATCACTTCCAGCACCTGGGGGGAAATCTTGCAGCCACAACCAGCGCCGTGGCTGTATTGGGTCAGGCGGATCGGCTCGCTCATGGGGGCACCTCTTGGGATCAATGGGGCCGATTCTACCAGAGCCGCCACTGCCCAAGTGGGCGCCGCCTGCCGGAATGCGCGGATGACATGCACCGTCGGACAATCCGAATGAATTTTCCCAGCGCTCAACGATCCCTCTATGTACAACAGGGAGGAACAAAGGCTCTATGAACAACGCAAAACTGTTCGTCATTGAATACACTCTTCATGGCGTCCCCAAGTCGTTCATCATCCGTCTGGACAAAATGGACAACGCGGAGGCCTGGCATTGGGCAAGCTGCGACGCGGGGGTTGGACGCATCCCTCGCTTTGGCCGTGAAAAAGTGCAAAAGACCAGCAAACCGATGGCAGAAAAATTCGGCGTGGAGAACGTCAAGTGGCGCCCGGCCGGCTAGCCGGGCAGCGATCAGGATTGGGGGGAAGAAAATGACTTCGACACTCGTCAGCAGCCCTGCACATCTGGACTACGGTCTGGATACGTTGTTCGGCCGCGTCACCCGCAGCACCGAATGCCGGGTCGGCCTGGAACAGGTCGAAGGTGATCCGACGCGCTTTGCAGTGAGAGTCCCGGCGCCCTTGCCGGAAGATCTGGAGCAGGCCAAGACGGTGGTGGTCAGGGTCGATGGTCGACGCCTGGCGGGCACCGTGCGCCACAGCGAACGGCAGGATGACGACAGCCTGAAACTGGAAGTGGAGCCCGACTAGGCCCCACGTTCCTGTGCACAAGGGTCAGTGCGCACACTTGCAGCCTTGATGGGCGCACTCTTCGCCGTGCTCGTGGTGCTTGGCACAGGCTTCACAGCAGTAATGCTTGCCGTGACGCACGACAGGATGTTCACCGAGCTTGCAGTTGCACTTCGGACAGTCACAGATGCTTTTTTCATCGGTCATGGCGCAGACTCCTTTGGCAGTGGTCGTCGGCGGGCTGGATGAGCAGCCCGTTGTACCAGTGTAGGAGTTGATCAGGAGGCAGGCCGCCTCAAGCGTTCAACCCGTTACCCGACTGCTGCGATACATCAATACCAGGGCCAGGCCCAATAGCACCATCGCCAGCACCCGACTCCCCGACAACTCGATCGCCGGATTGCCCAGCCAGCCGAAATTATCGATCAGCATCCCCATCCCCAGTTGCCCGACGATCACCGCCACCGTCGCCACCGCCGTGCCCACCCGTGGCACCGCCCCCACCATCACCATCATGTAGACCACACCGAACAGCGCCCCGCCGAGCTGCCACTTCGGCACGTCCAGCAGGCTCACGGCGTGAGCCGGTTCGAAAAATACGATCAGTAACCCGGTCAGCACCGTCCCCACCACGAAAGTGAGCAAACTGCTGCGCAACACGCCAACCGTTTCACCCAGGCGCCCGTTGATCGCCGCCTGCACGCTCAGGATCGCACCGGCCGCCACGACCAGCGCCAACAAAATAATCAGACTCATCATCAACCCCGTGCAATCAGGACAAGTGCCGCGACAATCAGCAGCAAGGCCAGCCAGCGCTCAGCGTTGACTTTCTTGCGGGTGGTACCGAACCAGCCGAAATGGTCGATCAGCACACTTTTGCCGACCTGCCCGGACAGGATCGCGATCATCGTCATCGCAATGCCGATGTGCGGTGTGGCCAGCGTCAGCACCACGACATAGACCGGCCCGAGAAAACCGCCGATCAATTGCCAGCGCGGTAATTGGCTCAGCGCCGGGCCCTGTTGCGGGCCGCTGAGCAGCAACAGGAAAAACAGAATTGCCGAGCCGACGCCAAAAATACTCAAGGTCGCCCATAAATGACCGACCTGAATGCCCAACGGCCCCAGCAACCCGGCCTCCACGGACAGGCCCATGCCCGCCAGGATCACCAGGGGCAGCAGCAACAGGCGCAGCCCTGGCCGAGCGGTCGGCGTTGCAACGGCAGCGACGCTGTCGAGAGAAGAAGACTGCACGGTAAAACTCCGTTCAAGGAAACATGACGCGCATTATCGATTGTCACTGCTGTGCGATAAATGGGAGCATCTGGACAACACTTTTGCGCAACGCGCACAGCAGGACTAACGATGCACGGCCTCAACGAACTGGGTTTCAAGGCACTCCGGCTATTTGTCGCGGTGCTCGACCACGGCAGCTTTTCCGAAGTCGCCCGCCGCGAGGGCGTGGCGCCCTCTTCGATTTCCCGCCAGATCCAGTTGATGGAACAGGCCCTGAACCAGCAATTGCTTTACCGCCACACGCGCGCCGTCACGCCGACCGAGGCCGGACGGCTGCTGGGGGAACACGCGCGATTGGTACTGGTACAACTGGAGGAAGCCGAACAGGCCCTGCAGGAACAGCAAAGCGAGCCGAGCGGACTGGTGCGGATCAACGCGCCGGTGGTGTTCGGCCAGCGGCATCTGACCCCGTGGCTGGGGCAGTTGTGCGCGCGTTATCCGAAACTGCAACTGGATATCCAGCAGACCGACAGCTACGTCGCCCCCCTGCAGGAAGGCGCCGACCTGCTGTTTCGCATCGGCCCCCTGCACGACTCAAGCATGCAGGGGCGAATACTGGCACCACAGCGCTTTCAGGTCGCGGCGAGCCCGGCGTACCTGCAACGCTACGGCACGCCGCGACACCCTGACGATCTCGCCGCCCATCAATGCCTGGCCTACAACGGGGTGGCAGGCCTGCAACGCTGGTTTTTCCGCAAAGGCCAGCTGCCATGGACCCCCTACGCGGTGAAAGGGCCGATCACCGGCAACCACGCCGACACCCTGACCCAGGCCGCCGTGCAGGGCCTGGGGCTGGTGATGTTTCCATCATGGTTGATCGGCGAGGCGGTGCGCAACGGCACGCTGGTGCCGGTGCTGGGGGACTACCAGGTCTCCAACAGCCTTGAGCCGCAGCAGATCGCCGTGCTCTGGCCCGGCAGCCGCCGCCTGTCGGTGAAGGTCAGGACGGTGATCGACTTCTTTGTCGAATGCTTTGGCGAAGTCCCCTATTGGGATCTGTAGGAGCCGGCTTGCTGGCGAGGCGATGCGATGCGATGGGTGAAATCAGAGCACCATCGCCGCGATCCAGCCAAACACCAGCAATGGCAGGTTGTAGTGCAGGAAAGTCGGGACCACGGTGTCCCAGATGTGGTGATGCTGACCGTCGATGTTCAGGCCAGAGGTCGGGCCCAGGGTCGAATCCGACGCCGGCGATCCGGCGTCGCCCAATGCACCTGCGGTCCCGATGATAGACACGATGGCAATCGGGCTGAAGCCCAGCTGCACGCACAAGGGCACGAATATCACCGCCAGGATCGGCACGGTGGAAAATGACGAACCAATCCCCATGGTCACCAATAACCCGACCAGCAACATCAGCAAGGCACCGACGGCCTTGCTGTGGCCGATCCACGAGGCCGAGGTCTCGACCAGCGTCTGCACCTGCCCGGTGGCCTTGATCACTTCGCCAAAACCGGAAGCGGCAATCATGATGAAACCAATCATCGCCATCATCTTCATGCCTTCGGTGAACAGGTCATCGGTGTCGCGCCACTTGACGATGCCCGACACCGAAAAAATCAGGAAGCCCAGCAACGCGCCAATGATCATCGAATCAAGCAGCAACTGAGTGATGAATGCCGCGGCAATCGCCACGCCAGCGACAATCAGGCTCAGGGGGTTGTACTGCACCGCGACCTGCTCGACCTGCTCGATCTTTGCCAGGTCGTAGACGCGCTTCTTGCGGTAACTGACAAACGCGATCAGCAGGCCCACGAACATGCCCAGTGCCGGGATACCCATGGCATGGGTCACGTTGATGCCGCTGATATCGACGCCACTGCGGGCGACGTTGGCCAGCAGGATTTCATTGAGGAAAATGTTGCCAAAGCCCACCGGCAAGAACATGTACGGGGTGATCAGGCCGAAGGTCATGACGCAGGCGATCAATCGACGATCCAGTTGCAGCCGGGTCAACACATACAGCAGCGGCGGCACCAGCAACGGAATGAACGCGATGTGAATCGGCAGGATGTTCTGGGAAGCGATGGCCACGATCCACAACAGGCCGATCAGCAGCCATTTGACCTGGCCACCGCTACTGGCATGCTGCCGGTCGACCATCGCCAAGGCCCTGTCCGCCAAGGCATGGGCCAGTCCGGATTTGGCAATCGCCACCGCAAACGCGCCGAGCAACGCATAGGACAATGCCACCGTCGCCCCACCGCCCAGGCCGCTGTTGAACGCCTTGAGCGTCGCGTCGATGCCAAGGCCACCGGTCAGCCCCCCCACCAGCGCCCCCACGATCAGAGCGATAACCACATGCACGCGGGACAGGCTGAGTATCAGCATGATGCCGACCGCGGCAATTACTGCATTCATTGTCGTTACCTCTGGGCAAGCGAAAAGAGTCCGGCCGGCAGTCTGCGAGCGCCGTCTACGGATAAAGGAATGGGTTTTATTAGAGGGCGCGCACTTTGCCGGACGGCTGCCGCCTTGTCAAAGCCAACACTGCACCTGTAGGAGCAGCCTAAGGCCGCGATCTTTTGATCTTCAGCGCCTTCAAGGAGGTTGAAAGTCAAAAGATCGCAGCCTTCGGCAGTTCCTACAGGGGATAATTCGATATTTGTGGGGCGGCGTAAAGAAAGGCCGATCGCGGCCGTTACAGAGCAAAGTCGCAGATATTTATCGAATAAGGACGCGTCCATGTCGCTCAGACAACTTTCCATCCAATGGAAAATCACCCTGTTGGCCGGGTTGTGCCTGGCGGGCATCGTGACCCTGCTGGTGGGTCTTTCGCTGTACCGCATGGAGCATAGCTCCGCACTGGTGAAAGCCTCGAGCATGGAGATGCTGACCGAAGCCGCCCAGGCCCGGATCGAGTCCCAGGGTGAAAACCAGGCGCTGATGATCCGCCAGCAGTTCATGGACGCTTATCAGTATGGCCACGGTTTTTCACGCCAGGTGCTGTTTCTGCGCGACCAGGCGGAAAAACGCTTCCTCGATGCCTTCGACCTGCGCGAAGACCTGACCCGCCAGGTCAAGTCGGCCCTGCAAGCCAACCCCGAGCTGCTGGGCCTATCGCTGGTGTTCGAACCCAACGCACTGGACGGCAAGGACGATCTGTTCAGCGGCCAGGCCGAACTGGGGAGCAACGACAAGGGCCGTTTCGCCCTCTATTGGTCGCAACCGACACCGGGCAAGGTGACGTCCATGGCGCTGCCCGAAAGCGACATCGCCGACACGCGCACCGGCCCCAGCGGCGAACCGGCCAACGCCTGGTTCACCTGCCCGCGCATCCGCCTCGCACCCTGCGTGATCGAGCCGTACTTCTATATGATCGACGGCCAGAACGTGCTGATGACCAGCATCGTTTTCCCGTTGATGGTCAATGGCAAGGTCATCGCCTCGCTATCGGTGGACATCAACCTCAACAGCCTGCAGGCGATCAGCCAGAGCGCAAGCCAGAAGCTCTATGACGGCCAGACCAGCGTCAGCATCGTCAGCCCGGCCGGTCTGCTCGCCGGTTACAGCCTGGATGCCAGCAAACTCAGTCAGCGCCTGGAAGCGGTGGACACCACCACCGGCGCCGAACTGATGCGCATGCTCACCACCAACAGCAAGACCGCCAGCCTGCACAGCCATCAGCAATTGAAAGTGCTGGCGCCGTTCCAGCCGATTCCCGGTGGCAAAGCCTGGGGCGTGCTGCTCGATGTGCCGGAAAAAGTCCTCGTCGGCCCGGCCGAGGCCCTGAAAAAACAACTGGATGACAGCAACACCGCGGGCACGCTGACCGAACTCGGCCTGGGCATCCTCGCGGCGCTGATCGGCTTGCTGCTGGTTTGGCTGATGGCACGTAGCGTGACCCGGCCAATTCTCGGCGTGGCGCACATGCTCCAGGACATCGCCAGTGGCGAAGGTGACCTGACCCGCCGCCTGGCCTATGACAAGCAGGATGAGCTGGGGCAATTGGCCGGCTGGTTCAACCGTTTCCTCGACAAGCTGCAACCGATCATTGCCGAGGTCAAGCGCTCGGTACAGGACGCCCGCGGCACGGCGGACCAGTCGTCCGCCATTGCCACCCAGACCAGCGCCGGCATGGAGCAGCAATACCGCCAGGTGGACCAGGTGGCGACCGCCTCCCACGAAATGAGTGCCACCGCCCAGGACGTCGCCCGCAGCGCCGCCCAAGCGGCACAGGCGGCACGGGATGCCGATCAGGCCACCCGCCAGGGCCTGACCGTGATCGACCGCACCACCACCAGCATCGACAACCTCGCCGCCGACATGAGCGCGGCAATGGTCCAGGTCGAAGGCCTGGCGGCCAACAGCGAGAAAATCGGTTCGGTCCTGGAAGTAATTCGCGCCATTGCCGAACAGACCAACCTGCTGGCCCTCAATGCCGCCATCGAAGCCGCCCGTGCCGGTGAAGCCGGGCGCGGTTTTGCCGTGGTGGCCGACGAAGTGCGCAACCTGGCGCGCCGCACCCAGGAATCGGTCGAAGAAACCCGCCTGGTGATCGAACAACTGCAAAGCGGCACCCAGGACGTGGTCGGCTCGATGGGCAACAGCCACCGCCAGGCCCAGGACAGTGTCGAACAGGTTGGCCAGGCCGTGACGGCGCTGCAGCAGATCGGTGACGCGGTCACCGTGATCAGCGACATGAACCTGCAAATCGCCAGCGCCGCCGAAGAGCAAAGCGCCGTGGCCGAGGAAATCAACCACAACGTGGCGACCATCCGCGACGTCACCGAATCGCTGTCGGGGCAAGCCAATGAGTCGGCGCGGGTAAGCCAGTCGCTCAATCGCCTGGCCAATCAACAGCAGAGCCTGATGGACCAGTTCCGCGTCTAAACCATACGCTAATCAAATGTGGGAGCGGGCTTGCTCGCGAACGCGGTGCGTCAGTCAACATTAATATCGACTGACACACCGCGTTCGCGAGCAAGCCCGCTCCCACAGGTTTATCTGTCGTACATGAGATTGCAGCACAACCGGTCAGTTGCTTTGAACCTGCGCGGCGTTTCGGTATCGAATCTACCGATACCGCGCCCCACCATTCAAACAGCCGTTTCGCGGTTGTTGCCACTGGGGCCGTCGATACACCTACATGCCCTTGAGTGGCTGTCAGCGCTCGGGTAATGTCATCAGACCCATAGGACAGAGCACGCCCATGACTTCCAAGCTGGAACAACTCAAACAGATGACCACTGTTGTTGCCGATACCGGCGACTTCGAAGCAATCGCTCGCGTCAAACCCGTGGACGCCACCACCAACCCGTCGCTGCTGCTCAAGGCGGCGTCGATTCCCGCTTATGCCGAATTGCTGAACGCCTGCGTCAGCGACTGCAAGGGCGATGTAGGCCTGGCCAGCGACCGTTTTGGCGTCGCGGTGGGGCAGGAAATCCTCAAGGTGATTCCTGGCCGCATTTCCACCGAAGTGGATGCACGCCTGTCGTTCGACACGGACGCCGTCTTGAAGCGTGCGCATCGTCTGATCGAGCTGTACGAAAACGCCGGCATCGGCCGTGACCGGGTGCTGATCAAGATCGCCTCCACCTGGGAGGGCATCCGCGCTGCCGAGATCCTGGAAAAGGAAGGCATCCAGACCAACCTGACCCTGCTGTTCTCGTTCGCCCAGGCCGCTGCCTGTGCCGACGCCGGGGTATTCCTGATTTCGCCGTTCGTGGGCCGCATCTACGACTGGTACAAGAAAGCCACCGGTAACGACTTCGTCGGCGCGGACGATCCCGGCGTGCAGTCGGTGACCCGCATCTACAACTATTACAAGGCCAATGACTACAAGACAGTGGTCATGGGCGCAAGCTTCCGCAATCTTGGCCAGATCGAGCAACTGGCCGGCTGCGACCGCCTGACCATCAGCCCCGACCTGATCGACAAGCTGGCGGCAGACACCGGCAAGCTGGAGCGCAAACTCGCACCGGGCAATGCCGGTGAAGCACGCCTGAACCTCAATGAAGCGCAATTCCGCTGGCTATCCAACGAGGACGCCATGGCGACCGAGAAACTGGCCGAGGGCATTCGCCAGTTCGCCCGTGACCAGGAGAAGCTGGAGGCGTTGTTGCAGGCCAAGCTGTGATCTGAATCGGCGAATTGCAAAAAGGGCGAACCTTGGTGGGTTCGCCCTTTTTTATGTTTGTGAAGACTTCTGAGTAATGGGTGACTTTCAGGCCGCCATCGCTGGCAAGCCAGCTCCTACAGGGACTCTGGCTCGTTCGAAAATGTAGACTTGGCGCAAGACCCTGTGGGAGCGGGCTTGCTCGCGAAGAGGCCGGCCCGGCTAAACATTCTTTATGGAATCAATGCCGCTCCAGCGCATTCACCAGGTCATGAAAGGCTTCACGATTGGAGTCGTTCAGCCCCATGAGGATCTTGTGCGCTTCCAGCACCTTGATCCGCACCACTTCTTCCGACTGATCCTGATCAGGCAGGTCGTCCAGGCATTCCGGGCATGGCACTGGCTGGTCGACGATGTTGAACACCTGCTCGAACCCCATCGACTGCAACAGACGGGTGATGTCTTCGTGGGTGGTGACCACGGTCGGCAGCAGCCCGACCTTCTGCCGCGACAGGATCGACAATTTGGCCAACAGGCCCAAAGTCGTGCTGTCGATGCTGCGGGTCTCGGTCAGGTCGATCACGATCGCGTTGAAATTCAACGCGGTGAAGATCCGATCAATAGTCGCATCCAACGCCGAACACAGGGTCAGGCGAACTTCACCGACGAATTTCAGGACAAAGGTGCCGTCCTGTTCGGCGAACTGGATTCTACCGGTACTCATCAAAGATTCCTGCTCAACACCAACAGGGCGATATCATCCGGCATCTCCCCTAGCGTGGCCAATCCAAAAACCTGCCGCAGGCCATCCAGGCTGCCGCCCGCCGCCTTGACCCGTTCGGGCAACGCAGCTTCTTTTTCTTTGAGTGTGGGTTCTGGCAAAAGGTCCAGAATGCCATCTGACATCAGCGTCAGGCTGAACGTCGGCGGCAACTCCAGCACGTGATCTTCGTAGGTGGCTTCATTGAAGAGGCCTACCGGCAGACCACGCCCTTGCAGATAACTGACACTGTCGGGTGTGTACAACACAGGCAACGGCAAATGACCACCGATGCTATAGGTCAACAAACCTGTCTCCTCGTCGATGACTCCACCGACCATTGTGACGTGTTTGCCCAGCTTACAACTGATCAGGCCCCGGTTGATATGCCCAAGCACCTCAGACGGCTTGAATTCCGGCAAGGTACCGCTGCGCTTGGACTCGAACAACAGGCGCGTGGTCATGAATTTCAACAGCACCGTGACAAAGGCTGAAGAAGCACCGTGCCCGGAAACATCCGCCAGGTAGAACGCCACGCGGCGCTCGTCGACCCGGAAATAGTCGACAAAATCCCCCGACAGGTACAGCGACGGGATGATCTGGTGGGCAAACTTGAAGTCGTTGATGGCCCAGGGGCTGACCGGCAGCATGTTCATCTGCACCTGGCGACCGGCGTTCTGGTCTTCCTGGAGCAGGTTCAGGCTGGCGGCGAGCTCGCGGTTGGCCTTCTCCAGCTTCTCGCGATAGCGCTGGTTTTCCATCAGCAGGCGCGCACGATCCAGGGCCCGACGCACCGAGTGCTCAAGCACGGCCAGATCTTCGAGAGGCTTGATCAGGTAATCCGCAGCGCCCAGGCGCAAGGCCTCGACCGCATCGTTCATTACGCCGGCGCCCGACACCACGATCACCGGCGTTTGCGGCGAAAGCTCGGTGACCTGGCGGATGAGTTCGAGTCCGCCCATCTGTGGCATGCGCAGATCGCAGATGACCAAGTCGGGCTTGTCTTGCTCGAATACCTGAAGACCCTGCTGACCGTTGCTGGCCTGCAGGACGCTGAAACCACTGTCTTCCAAATAGGCCGCGAGGCTCGCGCGCACTACCTCGTCATCATCGATTATCAGCAGCGTGGCACTGGTTTTTGGCATGTGGGCAAACGGCGCCAGAATTAGGTTGGCGTAGCGGCGCGGATTTTGGCCCGGCTCTGACTACTGGATTCGCTTTCTAGCCTCTCTTGCGCACTGTTTTCGAGCATTTACCCGATCTACGCGTACACCAGAGGTGCCCTTCTAAGGCGCAGACGGTACTCCCATCCGCGAGGCGTTTCAAGCTCACGCCGATGGTCGCTTGGCGCCGGCACTTTTGAAATCACCGGGAGTTATAAGAACCGTCCTGACCGAAACCCAATGAAAGGTCCTGGCGAACGACAAAAATGCAGAAGGCGGCTCGATGGCCGCCTTCTTTTTACCGCTGTGGATCAGAAATCGTCTTCGACCTGACCATCCTTCACCTTGAATTCGCGGTTCTGCAGATAGGCGTTGCGGATGAACGTGTACTTGTCGCCCGTAATCAACTTCTCGGAGGACAGCAGGTCCGCCCGGGTATCGACGATGTTCAGGCCGAAGATCGAATTACGCACCGGCACGTCGTTGATGTACGGATAAGGACCGGTGTAGCTGTCGACGAACTTGGATGGCGCATCACGCACGGTACTAGGCCCCAGGAGCGGCAGCATCACATAAGGCCCGCTGCCCATGCCCCAGTAACCGAGGGTCTGGCCAAAGTCTTCGTCGTTGCGGTGCAGCCCCATGTGGGTACCCACGTCGAAGAAACCCAGCAAGCCGAAAGTGGTGTTGAAGATCAGTCGCGCGGTGTCGACACCCGCGGCGGTGGGTTTGGCCTGCAGGATATCGTTGGCGAGGTTGGTCACGTCGCCGACGTTGCGGAACATGTTGTGGATGCCATCTTCAAGAAACTGCGGTGTCACGAACTGATAGCCCTGGGCCAGAGGCTTGAGGGCATAGGTGTCGACGAAGTCGTTGAACTTGAAGATCGGACGGTTGATGCCTTCCCAAGGATCATCTTCCGAGGCTGCCTGCGCAGCAAACGGAATCAGCAGCGCACCGGCGCATACACAAAGCCGAGCGAGAGGATTGCTCCAACGCATAAAAAAACTCCTTGGACTATACCGTCGCCGGACGCTTGGCCCGGCGCAAAGGCTGCCAGTATAAGACGATTCGGCCACTTTAGGCAGCATGGGGCCCGTCCCCGCGCACGATCTTGGCAGAATGCGAGCAATTCACAACAGTGTCACTCAACTGTCACCGTCGCCCTCTAGCCTTGAGACTATTTCAGGGACGTTGATATGCCGCACGCCGAAACCACCCCGCAAAATGCGCCGAACCTGACTGCCGTGCTGTTCGGGCTGAGTGGCTGCCTGGTGGATTTCGGTGCCCGCACGCGCCTTCAGGGCAACCCAGGCACTGATCACGCACAAGCCACCCCCGGCGCCCTGGACAGCCTGATCAGCCTGCAGCGCCAGCAAATCCCCTGCGCCTGGCTTGATGAGCTCTCCCCCGCCATCAGCCAGGCATTGGCCGGCGGCCTGCCGCAATGGATAAGACCTTCGCAATACGCTGAAACAATCAAACCCTGGCCGGCGCCCGATGCGTGTTGGCAAGCCTTGATGGCGCTGGACATCGAAAGACTCGATGGCTGCGTGCTGGTCAGCGGCGAACCACGACTGCTGCAATCGGGACTCAATGCCGGCTTGTGGACCATCGGCCTGGCGTCCTGTGGCTCGCTCTGCGGGCTTTCGCCCGAGCAATGGCAGGCATTGTCCGCGCAGGAGCGCGACATCAAGCGCAGCAAGGCAACGGTGCAGCTGTTCGGCCTGGGCGTGCATTCGGTAATCGATCACCTTGGTGAACTCGACACCTGCCTGGCCGACATCAGCTTGCGTCGGCTCAAGGGCGAAAAGCCCTGATTCAGATCATGCAGGTTACGCGCGGGTGGATTAATCTAAAGGTAAGCCATAGACCTTTGGCGCGCCGTCGCGGTCTATGCCAGTGCCTATCGATAAAAGGAAGAACGCCATGTCTGCCCGCGAACTGCAAGAACAGCTCAATGCCCTGCGCGAGCAATTGGAACAGAATCCTCCGCTGACCGACGCAGAGCGTGACGACCTGCGCGAACTGATGCAGAAGATCGAATTTGAGCTGGAGCTCGAAACCAAGACACAGGACTCGAGCCTCGCCGATAACGTCAACCTGGCTGTCGATCGCTTCGAACTCGAACACCCGACCCTCGCCAGCACGCTGCGCCAGATTGGCACGGCCCTGCACAGCATGGGAATCTGAACCAAACGCAGAAATCCCCTGCAGGAGCGAGCATGCTCGCGATGGAGGTCAACGATAACGCGGGAAACCTCATGCCCCGCGTTGCCCTCTGGTTTTTCGCGAGCATGCTCGCTCCTACACAATGAATCGTTACTGACGGACCAGGCGATGGTTCGGCAGCTGCACCTCTTCGGTACTGCGATACGGATTGATATCCAGCCCACCCCGCCGCACATAACGCGCATACACCGTCAATTTCTCCGGTTTCAGCAACCGCTGCAGATCAAGGAAAATCCGCTCCACGCACTGCTCATGGAAGTCCGAGTGCTGGCGGAAGCTGACGATGTATTCCAGCAGGCTTGCGTGATCCAGCGCCGCGCCACGGTACTCCACCGCCACGCTGCCCCAGTCCGGCTGACTGGTCACCGGGCAATTGGATTTGAGCAAATGGCTGTGCACGCTCTCCTCGACAATGCGCGACTCATCGCAACGCAGCAGTTCCGGGCGCGGGTGCTCGTAGTTGCTGACGCTGATGTCCAGATCGTCAATGCACACGCCGGGCAACGTCACCACGCCTTCGGCCTCGACCTCTTTCAGGCTACGGATGCGCACGCCCACAGGCTTGCCGGCCGCGGCCGACAGGTCCTTGGCCAGGGTCGCTTCAAGGCTCGCGGTGTCGGCGAACGGCGTCTGGTTCAAGGAGTTGAGGTAGAGCTTGAACGACTTCGACTCGATGATGTTCGGCGAATCCGCCGGGATGCTGAACTCGCCGATCGCCACCACCGGCTTGCCCGATGGCAACAACCACGACAGTTCGAAGCAATTCCAGAAATCCACGCCCTTGTACGGCAGTGTCTGAGCCGTCAGGCCGAGCTCGGCCCACTTCGCGGTACGCGGGATCGGGAACAGCAGGGACGGCGTGTAAGTGGCGATGTATTCGCTGGATTTGCCCAGCGGCGAGTGTTCGGCTGCGGGATGCATGGCGGAAACCTGACTGAAGAATCAGCGGATTCTACCAGCCTTTGCCGCAGCCTTTGAGTGCTTACTGACTGACAGTCAACTTGCCCACCATGCCGGCCTGGTAATGACCGGGGATGTTGCAGGCAAATTCCAGACTGGTGGCCTTGCTGAAGGTCCAGGTCAGCTCGGCGGTTTTGCCAGGCGCCACCAGCACGCTATTGGGGTCGTCGTGCTGCATGGCATGCCCCATTCCGGCCATGGCGCCGTGGTCCATTGCCTTCATGCCGGTAGGCGTAAGCATGCCGCTCTGTTGCATCTGCAACATTTCCTGTTGGTGCCGGGCATGCATCGCTGCATCGCCGAGGTTGAATTCGTGCAGCAACTGGCCTTTATTCACCAGCACGATACGCACGGTCTCCCCTGCCTTGATCTCGATAGACTTGGGGGTGAATGTCATGTCAGCCATGACCACCTCCACGCTACGGGTCGCCTTGGCTGCCGGGGCCGGTTGACCAAAATCATAGGTAACCTCTGGAGCCGCCCAAACCGGCGAACCCAGTGCCAACAGACAGCTGGCCAGCAACACGGATTTACGCAAAAACATCGAAGTACTCCAACAAGATTAAGGTTCAGCCTGTGGAAAACTCTAAACTGTCACCGCTGCCCTTTACCTGACAGCCAAATTACAACTTTGTCAGCAAGGCCCGCAGCCTCGTCGCCCACGGTATAACGCTGTCGTTCCATTTAGCCCGAGTCGCCCATGAAACTGCTGATCGTCGAAGACCAACCGAAAACCGGCCATTACCTGCGCCAGGGCCTGACCGAGGCCGGGTTCAATACGGAACTGGTGGCCGACGGCAGCACTGGCCAGCAACTGGCGTTGAGTGGCGACTATGCCCTGCTGATTCTCGATGTGATGCTGCCCGGCCGCGACGGCTGGCAGATCCTGCAAGCGGTGCGCAGCGCCGGCCTCGACACGCCAGTGCTGTTCCTGACCGCCCGGGACGCCGTCGAGGACCGGGTTTATGGCCTGGAACTGGGCGCCGACGATTACCTGGTCAAGCCATTCGCCTTCTCCGAATTGCTCGCCCGGGTCCGCAGCCTTTTGCGCCGTGGCAGCAGCACGCCCCAGGAAACCAGCCTGCAACTGGCCGACTTGCGCCTGGACCTGATCCGCCGCCGGGTCGAGCGCGGCGGCCAGCGCATCGACCTGACCGCAAAGGAGTTCGCCCTGCTGGAAATGCTTCTGCGCCGCCAGGGCGAAGTCCTGCCCAAATCGCTGATCGCGTCCCAGGTCTGGGACATGAATTTCGACAGCGACACCAACGTCATCGAAGTCGCGATCCGCCGCTTGCGCTTGAAGATCGACGACGAGTTCCCGAACAAACTGATCCATACCGTGCGCGGCATGGGCTATGTGCTCGAAGAGCGCCAGTGCTGATGCGCCGGCTGTCCTTGAGCGCTCGCCTGGCCCTGTTATTCGCCGCATGCACCGCCGTGGTCTCGCTGTTCGCCGGCGTGCTGTTCAGCCGCGCCAGCGAGGCGCACTTCATCGAGCTTGACCAGCAGTTGCTCGAGGACAAGCTGATTGGCTTGCGACGGGCATTGCCGGACATTCAATCAAGCCAGCGTGACGCCCGGCTGGTCGACGAGTTGAGCCGGCAGGCCGATCTTTCACTGCGCATCAGTGGCAGCGATGGCCGCCGCTGGTATGACAGCTCCTCCAACCTGCCGCAGACCTTGCCGCGCCAGCCCGGACTGTCCACGGTGAGCCACGAGGGCACCGACTACCGCGTGCTGAACGCACCGCTGTACCCCGACACACCCGATTCGCCGCAATTGAGCCTGCTGCTGGACATCACCCATCACCAGCATTTCCTGCAGCGCATGCAACACCTGATCTGGCTGACCGTCGGCCTGTCCGCCCTGGCCACCGCCCTGCTCGGTGCCTGGGCCGCACGCAGTGGGCTGCGACCGTTACGCCGCATGAGCGCAGTCGCCAGTGGTGTCTCGGCGCAATCGCTCAACGCACGCCTGCCGGAAGAAGACATGCCGCCGGAGCTGGCGGAAATGGCCCACCATTTCAACGCCATGCTCGGGCGTCTCGACGACTCCTTCCAGCGCCTGTCGGCGTTCTCCGCCGACATTGCCCATGAACTTCGCACCCCGCTGTCAAACCTGCTGACCCACACCCAGGTCACCCTCACCCGCCCTCGTCCCCTCGAGGATTACCGCGAAGCGCTGCACAGCAACCTCGAGGAGCTGCAATGGATGGCGCAACTGGTCAACGACATGCTTTACCTGGCCAAGGCCGACCACGGGCTGTTGATGCCCAAGCGCGAACCGTTGGAGCCGGCAGAGGAAGTGGACCTGTTGCTGGAGTTTTTTGCGCCCCTGGCCGAAGACGCGCGAGTGACGTTGAGCCGTGATGGCGATGCCCGCCTGCAAGGCGATCGCAACATGTTGCGCCGGGCGCTGTCCAACTTGCTGGACAATGCGTTGCGCTTTACCCCGGCCGGGGGTGAGGTTCGGGTGCGGATCAACGACCAGGCCAAAAGCTTGAGCCTGTCGGTGGAAAACAGCGGTGAAGGAATTCCGGCAGATCTGCTGCCACGCCTGTTCGATCGCTTCTACCGCGCAGACCCGGCGCGCCATGAAGGCAGCAGCGAGCATGCGGGATTGGGGTTGGCGATTACCCAGTCGATTGTCCGCGCCCATGGTGGGCAGATTCGTTGTGAATCGGAAAATGGGTGGACCAGATTTGTGATCGAGTTACCAAGGGAACAATAGGCCAGCAGGTCCGACCCCTTCGCGAGCAAGCCCGCTCCCACATTGGATCTGCGGCGTTCACAAATCCCCTGTGGGAGCGGGCTTGCTCGCGAAAGCGGTTTCGGTTACGAATATCTCAACGCGGTAGCCGGCTCGACCTTCGCCGCCCGCCACGCCGGGTAAACCGTGGCCAAGAAGCTCATGACAAACCCCGCCGTGCAGATCAGGGCCACGTCCGCGCCCTGCAACTCAGAGGGTAGGTTGCTGACGAAATACACGTCGGAACTGAAGATGTGCTGGCCACTGACCCGCTCTACCCAGCCGACCATGGCGCTGACGTTCAACGCCGCAATCACGCCCAACACCCCACCGATCAATGTGCCGACAACCCCGATCACCGTACCCTGCACGATGAAGATCGCCATGATCTGCCGTGGCGTGGCGCCGATGGTGCGCAAAATCGCGATGTCCGCACCCTTGTCGTTCACCACCATGATCAAGGTCGCGATGATGTTGAACGCGGCCACCGCGACAATCATCAGCAGCAACAGGCCAATCATGGTTTTTTCCATCTTCATGGCGCTGAACAGGCTGCCTTGGGTGTGGGTCCAGTCGTCAGCCTTGTAGGCTGCGCCGAGGGCGTTTGCGATGTCGCCCGACACTTGCGGCGCCGCGTACATGTCCTTCACCGCCAGGCGCACGCTCTGCACCTGATTCGGCTCCCAGTGCTGCATTTGCGCAGCATCGGCGAGGTGGATCAGCGCCATCGAACCGTCCAGTTCGGCACCGACCTTGAACACGCCGACCACGTTCAGCCGTTGCATGCGCGGGGTGATACCGCCCGGCGCGTTGCTGACTTCCGGCACGATCAGGGTGATCTTGTCGCCCACGTTCAAGCGAAAACGGCGCGCGGTGATTTCGCCGATCACCACACCGAACTCACCCGGTTTCAGGGCATCCAGCCGCCCCTGGACGATGTGCTTGGCGACGATCGACACCTGGCCTTCCAGCGCCGGGTCGACGCCACTGACCTGGATCGGCTGCATGGTGCCCTTGTAGGACAGCATGCCTTCCATCTCGGTGAACGGCACGGCGGCGGTCACTTGCGGATTTTTCATCGCGGCGGCGGCCACCGGCTGCCAATCGTCGATCGGATTAACGCCGACGATGGTCGCATGCGGCACCATGCCGAGGATGCGCGAGCTCATTTCGCGCTGGAAGCCGTTCATCACCGACAGCACCACGATCATCGCCAGCACGCCCAGGGCGAGGCCGATCATCGAGGTCATCGAGATGAAGGAAACGAAGCGATTGCGGCGCTTGGCGCGGGTATAGCGCGTGCCGATAAAGATCGATAACGGTCTGAACATTGGCTGGGGCACCGTATAAAAATAAAAGACCCGACAGACTTTTCAGTGCCGTCGGGTTTCAACCCGTCAGATAGGCGTCAGGCAACCTTCCTGCAAATGCAGGACGCGGTCCATCTGGCGAGCCAGGTTCATGTCGTGGGTTACCACCAGGAACGCCGTGCGCATCGAAGTGCTGAGTTCCAGCATCAAGTCCTGGATACCCTGGGCGGTGTGGGCGTCGAGGTTGCCGGTCGGCTCGTCGAGCATCACCAGGCCGGGGTTGTTCACCAGGGCGCGGGCAATGGCCACGCGCTGGCGTTCGCCACCGGACAGCTCGGCCGGCTTGTGCTCCAGGCGATGGCCCAGGCCGACCCGCTCCAGCAACGCCGTGGCACGCTTGCGCGCCTCGGGAATCGCGGTCTTGCCGATCAACAGCGGCATGCAGACGTTTTCCAGGGCAGTGAATTCCGGCAGCAGGTGGTGAAACTGGTACACGAAGCCCAGGGCACGGTTACGCAGCAGGCCGCGCTTCTTTTCGCTCAGCGCCGACAGTTCTTCACCGTCGAGCCAGACGCTGCCCTTGGTCGGCGTATCGAGGCCGCCCAGCAGGTTGAGCAAGGTACTCTTGCCCGAGCCCGACTTGCCGACGATCGCCACACGCTCGCCCGGGTGCAACTCCAGTTGCAGGCCCGCCAACACTTCCACTGACTCCGGGCCTTCCTCGTAGGATTTGCCCAGGCTGCGGCAGCTCAAGATTGCTTTATCACTCATGCGCGACTCACTCATAACGTAGCGCCTCCGCCGGCTGGGTGCGCGCGGCACGCCAGGCGGGATACAGGGTGGCGAGGAAACTCAGGACCAGCGCCGCACAGCAGACCATGACCACGTCCTGGCTCTGCACCTGCGACGGCAGGTAATCGATGAAATACACGTCGGCTTTGAGAAACTTGTGGCCGATCAGGCCTTCAAGCGCCGAGATCGCTGCGCTGACGTTGAGCGCGGCGAAAATCCCGACCACCGCGCCGATGGCCGTGCCGACCACGCCGATGACCGTGCCCTGGACCATGAAGGTGCGCATGATCGTGCCCGGCGTGGCGCCGAGGGTGCGCAGGATCGCGATATCGCCTTTCTTGTCGTTCACCACCATCACCAGCGTGGAAATGATGTTGAACGCGGCGACCGCAACGATCAGCAACAACAACAGGCCGATCATGGCTTTTTCCATGCGGATGGCCTGGTACAGGTTGCCGTGGGTGCGGGTCCAGTCGCGGGCGTAGTAGCGGTCTTCGCCCAGCTCGCGGGCGATGCTCCACGCCTCACGCGGCGCCTGGAACAGATCGTCGAACTTCAGCCGCAGGCCCTGGACCTGGTCCGGTTTCCAGCGATGCAAGCGCGCCAGGTCCTGCAGGTTGGTGATGCCCACGTAACCATCAAGCTCACCGGCGCCGACATGGAAGATGCCGACCACGGTGAAGCGCTTCATGCGCGGGAACATCCCGGCGGGCGTCACAGTGACCTCCGGCGCCACGAACGTCAGCTTGTCGCCCACGGCCGCACCGAGCTTGGCCGCGGCCTTGTCACCGATGACGATGCCGAATTCGCCCGGCGCCAGGTCGTCGAGTTTGCCCTGCAGCATGAAGTTGTCGATGATCGACACCTGGCGTTCCTGCGCCGGGTCGATGGCATTGAGCAGGATCTTGTTGACCTTGCCGTTGTTGGTCAGCAAACCCTGCATTTGCGTGAACGGCGCCACGGCCGCTACCTGCGGGTTCTGCTTGACCTTGGCGGCCAGGCCTTGCCAATCGCTGATCGGCTCGCCGGATTCGATGGTCGCGTGGGGCACCATGCCCAGCACGCGGGTGCGCATCTCATGATCGAAGCCGTTCATGACCGACAGCACCACGATCATCACGACCACGCCAAGGGCGAGTCCGATCATCGAGGTCAGGGAAATGAATGACACAAAATGATTGCGACGCTTTGCACGGGTATAACGCGTGCCGATAAATACGAAGAGAGGTCTGAACATGTCGGGGCTTGTTCGGAGGGAAAAGGAACGTCCTTGTGGCGGGGGTCGATAACCAGCTTTACACTCAGACCACCGCCGCTACCATGGGTTCGCCATGTCGACATTAGATGAAGAAGATCGCCGCGAATACTACCGTATCGAGGACATGATCGCACTGGAAATTCGGCCCCTGTCCGCCCTTGAAGCCGCAGGGCAGGAAGTGTTGCAGGATGCTTCCCCGCTATTCAATCTGCTCAGCGAACTGCACCTGAGCGAATTCGAGTCGCAACACCTGCTGCGCCAGATCAGCGAGCGCGACCGCAACCTCGCAGCGTTCCTCAAATCCCAGAACAAGCGCATCGACCTGCTCAGCCAGGTGATCGCCATCACCGTGCTCGGGCAGATCGGCGTACCCCAGCCGGTGATCATTTCCGAAGGCGGCATCGACTTCCAGCACCCGACCCCCATCGCCGCCGACGCGCGCCTGTCGATCAAGCTGGTGCTGATGCCCCAGGCCCTGGGCCTGTTGCTGCGCGCACGCGTCACCCACTGCGACCGCAAGGGCGAGGGCTTTGATGTCGGCACCGAATTCGAACACTTGACCGATGCCCAGCGACAACTGTTGGCGCGCTACATTTTGCAAAGGCAGGCCCAGGAACGACGCCTGGCCCGCGAACTGAACGAATCAGGCATTTAAATTAAGGAACGATCGTGACCCTCATCTACGGCCACCGCGGCGCCAAGGGCGAAGCACCGGAAAACACCCTGACCAGCTTCCAGCAATGCCTCAAGCACGGCGTGCGCCGTTGTGAACTGGACCTGCACCTGTCCATGGACGGCGAGCTGATGGTCATCCACGATCCGACGCTCAAGCGCACCACCGACCGGCGCGGCAAGGTCGTGGAGCACACGGCGGCAGAGCTGGTGACCTACGACGCGCGCAAGGGCGGACCGGGCTGGATCACGCCGTGCCCGATTCCAACCCTGGAAGAGCTGTTCGAGAAATGCGATTTCGAGCACTGGCAGCTGGAAGTCAAGAGCGCGTCACGCACCCGCGCCGCCACAACGGTGCTGGCGATTCGCGAAATGGCGCAACGACATGGCCTGCTGGACAAGATCACCATCACGTCGAGTTCACGGGAAGTATTGAAGGCGGCGCTGGACCTGGTGCCGGACGTGTCCCGCGGACTGGTGGCCGAATACGCCTGGCTCGACCCGTTGAAGGTTGCGCAAGGCTATGGCTGCGAGATCCTGGCGTTGAACTGGACCCTGTGTACGCCGGAACGCCTGGAGAAGGCGCAGCGCCAGGGGCTGCATGTGTCGGTGTGGACAGTCAACGAACCCGCGCTGATGCGCAGGCTCGCTGATTTCGGCGTTGACAGCCTGATTACAGACTTTCCCGGTTTGGCCACTGCCACGCTCGAGAATTGCTGAAATCGGTCTCCCCGGCCGGCTCAGGCCACCGGCCGGAGCCGCTCAAAAAAGCCGGTTGAGGCCGTCGTACGCGGCAACCCGATAGGCTTCGGCCATGGTCGGGTAGTTGAACGTGGTGTTGACGAAGTACTTCAAGGTGTTGAGCTCGCCGGGCTGGTTCATGATCGCCTGGCCGATGTGCACGATCTCCGACGCCTGGTAACCGAAGCAGTGAACGCCCAGCACTTCCAGGGTTTCACGGTGGAACAGGATCTTGAGCATGCCTTGCGGCTCACCGGCGATCTGCGCCCGCGCCATGCTCTTGAAGAACGCCTTGCCCACTTCGTACGGCACCTTGGCCTGGGTCAGCTCCTGCTCGTTCTTGCCGATCGAACTGATCTCCGGAATGGTATAGATCCCGGTCGGCACGTCATTGACGAAGCGCCAGCTGCCGTTGTCGACAATGCTGCCAGCGGCCGAACGGCCCTGGTCGTGGGCGGCACTGGCCAGGCTCGGCCAGCCGATGACATCGCCCGCGCCATAGATGTTCTGGATGCCGGTGCGGTAGTTCTCGTCGACTTCGATCTGGCCACGACTGTTGACCTTCACGCCGATGTTTTCCAGGCCCAGCTGATCGGTGTTGCCCGTGCGGCCGTTGCACCAGAGCAAGGCGTCGGCCTTGATTTTCTTGCCAGACTTAAGGTGCAGGATAACGCCGTTGTCCACGCCTTCGACGCGGTCGTACTCTTCGTTGTGGCGAACGGTGATGTTGTTGTTGCTGAAGTGGTAGCTCAGGGCCTGGGAAATTTCCGAGTCGAGGAAGCTCAGCAACTGACCGCGGTTATCCACCAGCTCGACCAGTACACCCAGGCCACTGAAGATCGATGCGTATTCGCAACCAATCACGCCGGCACCGTAGACGATGAGTTTGCGCGGGGTGTGGCCGAGGCTGAGGATGGTGTCGCTATCGTAGATACGCGGGTGATGGAAATCGATGTCGGCCGGGCGATAAGGGCGCGAACCGGTGGCGATGATGATGTGCTTGGCCACCAGTTTTTCCACCACGCCGTTGGCGCAGACCACTTCGATGGTTTGCTCGTCGGCGAAACTGCCGGTGCCGAAGAACACGTCGACGCGGTTACGGGCGTAGTAGCCGGTGCGCGAGGCGACTTGCTTGGAAATCACTTTCTCGGCGCTTTTCAACACGTCCGGGAACGAGAACCAGCGCGGCTCACCAATGGCCCGGAACATCGGGTTGGTGTTGAACTGCATGATCTGCCGGACCGAGTGACGCAGTGCCTTGGACGGGATGGTGCCCAAGTGAGTGCAGTTGCCGCCGACCTGGCGACGGCTATCGACCATCGCCACCTTGCGCCCTGCCTTGGCGGCGTTCATTGCCGCGCCTTCCCCCGCCGGGCCGGAACCCAACACCACCACGTCGTAGTTGTAGACAGCCATGCGTACTCCTCAGAACAGGCCGCGGCACCAGCGGCACCTGCGGCTAAATCACGCCAATCTGTGGCATGAAGGAACAATTTGGGGTCCATGCAGAACCCGGACACAGTCTATAGAAGCGTCAACGCCGCGCACATTAACCCTTGGTCGCGTCGTAGGCTAGTTTTGCCTGCACTACAACGCCAGGTTTCAATGCCCGAATCGCCGCAATCACTCGGTTTTCCTGCCACTCAAACGCTCAAAGGCGTGACTGCTGCGTGTGACGAAACCTGTATCGGCACGCATCACAAAAAATGCGCCGATGTCGTGTTTTTCCGCGTAGTCCCAACCCTGCTCCGGGCCGAGAATCAGCAACAGCGTCGATAAGCCATCGGCCATCAACGCTGAAGGATGAATCACCGTGACAGACGCCAGGTTGTGTGAGACCGGTAAACCTGTGCGCGCATCGAGGGTGTGGGAAAAGCGCTGGCCACCCTGCACGAAATAGTTACGGTAGTCACCCGAAGTCGACAGGCCATAACCGTCGATGGCGATGATGCGCTCGGCCACCTGTTGATCGTCGCGAGGTTCTTCCACAGCGATGCGCCAGGCGGTGCCATCGAGTTTCCTGCCGGCGGCCTTGAGTTCACCGGTGGCTTCGGCAAGATAGTCGTGGATGCCCATGGCCGTGAGCTTCGCGGCAATCGTGTCCAGCGCATAACCGGCGGCGATACTGTTGAAGTCGACTTCCACGGCGGCGTCCTTGCATAGCTGCTCGCCATCAATGCGCAGATGATCGTGACCGACACGTTGACGCACCTCGGCCAGCGCCTGTGCAGTGGGGATTTTTTCTTCACGGGCCTGTGGGCCGAACCCCCAGAGATTGAGCAGCGGCTCGACCGTCAAATCGAAAGCGCCTGCACTTTGCATGGACAGCTGCTCACCCACGCGGACCAATTGCAGGACCGACGCAGGCATTACCCGACAGTGGTTGGCCGGTAATGCGTTGAATTGCGCGATGTCCGAGTCGCTGCGATAGGTCGATAAGTGCCGGTCGACCTCCGCCAGGATCTTCTCGACCTCGACCTGGACGTCTGCCGGGGCAGGAAGACCGGCGTGACGCACGTACTTGACCGAATACGTGCTGCCCATGGTTGGACCGCCGAAGCTTTCCAGGGAATCGCCATTGCCGCAGGCGGACAAGGTGCCGATCAGAAACAAAAAAACGACCCGCCACCTATTCAACAAATCCCTCCCATCATTTCCGGACACAACGTCAGGCTCAGGCATTATGCGATACAAATGTGGGAGCGAGACTTTGTGGCGAGGGGATTTATCCCCGTTGGGCTGCGAAGCGGTCCCAAAAACAGCACTCACAATGAATCAGTTAAACCCCATGCAACGTTTTTTACGACAGCTGCGCTGCCGAACGGGGAAAAATCCCCTCGCCACAAAGCCTCGCCCACAGGGATTTGCAATGTGATTGCGCGCCTCAACGATCCGCCATCTTCAACGATTGACTCCACCCTCCCCCCAGCGCCTTGTACAACGTCACCTGGTTGATCTCCCGCGCCAACTCCAGCTGCGCCCACTTCTGCTGTGCATCAAACAATGAGCGCTGGGCATCCATGGTAGAAAAATAGCTGTCCAGCCCCGACTCGAAACGCAGGCGCGACTGCCGGTAGGCTTCCTGATAATCCCCGACCAGTTTTTTCTGGAACTCGACTTGGGTGAGCATTTCCTGCCGGGCGTTCAAGGCATCGGCTGCTTCTCGAAATGCGTTCTGCACCGTGGCTTCATAGGCCGCCGCCTGGCCGGCGAAGCGGGCATGACTCGCGTCCACTTGCGCCCGCCGCGCGCCCCCGTCGATCAAGGGCAGCGAGCCGGCCAGCGCCACCGACCAGAACTCGGCCGGACCACTGAGCAATTGGGAAAACTCCCCGGTCAGGCTGCCCAGCGCCGACGTCAGGGAAAAAGTCGGGAAGTACGCCGTACGGGCCGCGCCGATATCTGCGTTGGCTGCACGCAACTGCGCCTCGGCCGACATGATGTCGGGCCGCCGCTCCACCAGCGCCGAAGGCAAACCCGCCGGCACGTCCAGCGTCGCCAACTGCTCACCCAGGGCGCCGGTCGGCAGCAACCCCTGCGGTACCGGTTGCCCCACCAGCACCCGCAGCGCGTTCATGTCCTGCGCCACTTGCATGCGATAGGTGTTGACCTGCACCGCCGCCGTGTTGGTTTGTGCATCTGCCTGGTGGACATCGATCCGCGCACTGGAACCGAGGTTATAACTCTTGCGCAACAGCTGCCCGTAGCGGTCCTGGGATTGCCAGGTGTTCTGCGCAAGGTCGAGCAAATGCTGATTGGCCTTGAGGCTCAACCAGGTGCTGGCAACTTCGCCGATCAGCGCCAGCCGCGCCGTTTGGTAATCCGCCTCGGACGCTTCGAACCGTGCCCCCGCGGCATTACGCTGGCTGCGGATACGCCCGAACAAGTCCAACTCGTAGGAGGTAAAGCCGGCCGTTGCCTGATAGGTGTTGGCGATGCTGCCCGCCGTATCGCCGCCTCCCGGTGTGCGCACCAATGGCGGTAACTTGCTGCGACCGGCGTAAGTGTCGATGCCGATCGTAGGAAAAAGCCCTGAGCGCGCACTGTCATACCCGGCCCGCGCCTCCTCGACGCTGGCCGCGAACTGTCGCAGGCTGCGGTTGTTGGCCAGGGCCATGTCAATCAACTGGCGCAGGCGCTCGTCGACCACAAAACCGCGCCAATCCTTATCGAACGCCTGCTTGCCGTTACAGCATTCACCGGCCGTGTTCGCCGGCCACTGCTGGTCGATCGGTGCCTCGGGTTTCTCGTAGGTCGGTTCCAGCGAGCAACCGCCAAGCAAAAACAAGGTCATGAAACATGAGGTGGGTAGGCAATGGTTCATGGCGCGCACCTAAAAACGTTGGCCGAGCAAAGCTCGCAAGGGGGAAAGAAGCAACGACCACAGACCCGACCGTTCGACACTGATGTGCGGCACAGCCGGTTTGCGCGAAGGAACACTGATCGGCCGCCACCGAGGCGGCGAGAAATGGGTCGGCGTCTTGAGCGGCTTGACGGAACGCGGCGCCAGACTTTTTTCGCCCAGTAGCGAGCGCTGCAGCAAAGTGCCAAAGGCCTGTGCCGGCTCGGCCTTGCTGACGACATTGATGGTCGCGTCGCTGAACAACCGCGCGATCAGGCGCTGGCGCACCCCTTCATCAAGGTCGGCGAAACGCAGGCCCAATTGGTCCTCGCCGTGATTGCGCATGACTTCGACATCGAGCCAACCCAGCTTTTCGATCCAGATCTGACCGCACAGCCCCGGCTTGATCGAGGCAGCGAAGGCGCAATTGAGCGACGCGCCACTAAGGGAAATATCCACCAGGCGCCCCGCCAGGACCTTGCCGCCGAAACGAAACCCGGTGGGTTTATCGAATGGAAAGCGCTCTTCGCCATGCAAGCGTGGGCGGTCGACACAGGCCACCAGGGTCGCGAGGTTGTACACCAGCGCAACCACCGTCCAGCAGAGATTGAACAGCATGTTGCCGTCGAACGAGGCAGCCGTGCTGATGGCGATATAGGCGCCAAACTGCGAAAGCAAGGTCAAGGCCAGGAAGAACCCGAACAGCTTCCAATGCACCATGGTTTTCGTCCGGTCGAGGCCCTTGGCGGTGACTTTGAACGGGCGCCCGAACGGTCGGATCATGGCGCTGGCGATGGTGGCAGTGACCGCCAGCGAGGCAACGATCTGCGTGACCTCGGTGAAAATCGGCAAGGTCCGCCGGTCCGTCACCCAGGTCCCATAGCCCCAGAACGCAATCAGCGCCGGCATGCCGAACGCCAGGAAATCCAGCGGATTGGCGTAGAACCCAGCGATGCCGAAGTACCAGTACAGCACCGGCGACACCAGCATCATCAAGATGAAGGGTTTGGAAAACCAGTGCATCAGCCCATGGATATAGTGCAGCCGGTCATTGAGCGTGTAGCCGCTGCCGCGCAACGGCCCCTCCTTGAGCAATGCCACCTGGATCGTGCCCAGGCACCAGCGCCCACGTTGATTGATGTACTCGGTCAAGCCTTCGGCAGACAAACCAATGGACAGACGCTCATTCAACCAGCGGGTGACATAGCCTTTTTGCAACAAACGGTAAGTGGTGTAGATGTCTTCACACACCGAGCCTGTAGGAAAACCGCCGATTTCGGTAATCATATCGCGCCGCACCACGAAGGACGTGCCGACACAAAACGCCGCATCCCAGCCATCCTTCGCCGGCTGGAACACATCGAAGAACACCCGTTGCTCATCCACCCAACAGGCCGACGTGCCGAGGTTGTGCTGGATCGGATCGGGGTTGTAGTAGAACTGTGGCGTCTGCACCAGGCCGACCCTGGGGTCGTCGAACAGCCCGAGGGTGCGCAGGAGGATCGGCTGCTGCGGCGCAAAGTCGGCATCGAGCACGAGGATGTACGGCGCATTGCTGAGGGCCGCCGACTGACGCAG
This sequence comes from Pseudomonas sp. PSB11, assembly GCF_014596605.1. Lineage (NCBI taxonomy): Bacteria > Pseudomonadati > Pseudomonadota > Gammaproteobacteria > Pseudomonadales > Pseudomonadaceae > Pseudomonas > Pseudomonas sp. PSB11. The sequence continues at coordinate 5,176 of NZ_NOIO01000028.1, read as the reverse complement.
ACCGTTGTTGAGGTTGCCGGCCTTGGCGTGGGAGTTGTCGGGGCGCCGCGCATACTGCACGCCCATTTGCGCACAGTAGTCGCGCAGCCAGTCGCGGCGAGTGTCGTCGAGTACCCAGATGGTGAAGTTCGGGTAGTCGATGGCCTGGGCGGCAATAATGGTTTTTTCGAGGATTTCCAGGCCTTCGTTGTAGGTGGCGATGAAGATGTCCACCGCAGGGACCGCGCTGCCTTGTTCTCTGAGTCGGCGTTCACCGGCATCGGCATCTGTGCGGTGATCCGTCCGACAGAGCATCACGACAATGGAAAACAGCGTGTAACCAATCGCCAGCATCTCGAAGAACAGGAAGGTGTAAGCCCACACCGTAGCGAATCCGGAATGCCCATCGGGCAAGGTGTCGCGAATCCGCCAGGCCGTATAATTGATCAGCAGGATGGCGGTGATGGCACCGAAACCGACCCGCGCGGCCCATTGATCACGGTGGGTCAGGCAGGTGAACAGAATCACCGCTGCCAGCGTCCAGAAATTGATTTGCAGCAGTTGCAGCGAGTCCAGTGCCTGCATGTCAGTCAGCCTCTCGCAAACCGGTAAAGGGATTGACGCCGGTGGCGGCAATCGCCGCCCACGCTGTAGCGCCCAGGTGAGGCAGGTGGTAGTAGAAAAAATCGTTGCTGACCGAGTCCGGGCCTATGGCCAGCCCGGTACTGATGCGTTCTGCCGGTGTTGCGAACAGCCAGCCGTTGCCGGCCTGCTGGGCCAGCAGCACGCTCCACAACGGTTGCGCCTTGTCACTGAGCCCGCTCGAGCGCGCCACGGCGGCGGCCTGGGCGGTGCCCTCGGTCCACAGGCCATCGGGGTCGCGATTGAAACCGTAACCTTCGCCGGCACGGTGAGCGCGGTCGATGAAGGCGAAAACGCGCCACCAGTCCTTGGGTGGCTCATGCAGGGCGATCAACGGCCAGATCTGCGCGTCCAGCCCCGAGCGCACGCGGTCCGAGGTCTGGCCGTCCGCGCCCGTGCCGATCAGGAAACGCCCTTCCCCGGCGTCCCATTGGCTGGAGACAAACTGCCGGGCAATTTGCGCTTGCTTTGCCGCCTCCTGATTTGGGGCCACCGCGTCGAGTGCCGACCACGCCGCCGCGAGGTCGACATTGTGCTCGGTGGATTTCCAGTTCTGCTGGACCTGCTTGTCAAAGTACCCGTAATAGCCACCGCTGAATCCGGCGGGCGCTTGCCCGTCGTAGGTGTTTTGCTGCGACCAGTGCAGGGCTTTTCGCGCGGCTTCCAGGTAGGACGCCTCACCGCTCTGGCGAAATGCTTCCAGCAGCGCCAATGCCGCCCAGGCTTGATTGCCGGTCGCGCTGCTGACTTGATAGGCGTCCTGGTTCCAGGCATTGCGCTCGACACTCCAATAGCCCGGCAACTTCATCGACGGCGCCGCCACCGGGCCGGCGGCGTAAGCGTTGCGCAGGCGTCCGTCCCGGTACTCCGGGTCATGGCCTGTGGCGAACGCCAATGCATCGGCGATCCGCCGCGCCGATTCAGCCTTGCCGCAGGCAAACAAGGCAATGCTCGCCAGCGCGTTGTCGTAGGTAAACGCCACGCCGCGCAACGCCAGGATCGGCGCAGGCTGGCCATCCAGCGGCGGATAACTGGCTACCAGCACCGGCCCCGCCGGCTGCGATCTCACGGCCTGATCCAGCGCCGCACAGGTCATTGCCGCCAGCTGCGGTCGGACTTGCGCGGCCCATCCGCTTGCCACTCCGGTCATCAACATCAGCCCCACCATCGCTCGCAATAAAATGCTCATGGCCGCGACACCTCGGCACTGGCCCACAATCCCGGGTTGCAGGTCATGGCGCGCTGGCTGTCCGTGAGGTCCGCTGCAAAGGTGCCGACCACGTACACGGAATTTTGCTCGGCATAGGGAAACGGCACGCTGTAGGTATTGGCGCGGATGTCCGAGGCGCTGGACAACAACTGCACCACACTGGCTTTGAGGGGCTGGTCGAGGCCGCGGATTTTCACGGTGAGCACGCTGTCGCGGTCGATCTTGCTGGCCATGCGCTCGGGGAACACCGCGATCACATAGCTCTGCGCGCAATCGGTGGCCCGCAGCAAGGTCGAACCGGCCTGCACCAGCGTGCCCTGGGGCGCCAGCAGTTCCTGGACAGTACCGGGCGAATACGCCACGACGTCGTAGCCGGCCATCATCCGGACGCGGTTCTGCTCGGTTTCGATCAGTTGGTTGAGATTGTCGAGTTCCTGTTGATAGGTCACCCGGTTGCGCGCCTGATTCTCCAGGCTGAGTTTCAGCGTGGTCATTTGCGCGCTGAGATCGAACATGCGCAGTTGATCGGGATCGAGGTACACCTGTTTATTGGCGGCACTGACGTCACCATCGGTGATCCGCAACTGCGAACGCACCGACTCGGCCGCGCCTTGCAACGAAGCCAGCTGCGCTTTCGACGAAGCCACCACCGCACCACTGACCGCCCCCTGGACGAACAACTCGAGATTGCGCTCGACCGTTTCCTGGGCATCGATCAACCGCGCGCTGGCGGCACTGTTCTCGGCTTTCAAGGCTTTTTGCGTGTAAAGCTGGCGGGTGTGAAACGCGGCCTGGTAACGCTGGCTAGTTTTCTCCAGCTCCTCGTAATAACGCTGATCGTGCTCGGCCTGACTGGCCGAAGACGACAGCTGTTGCTTCAGGGTCAGGCGCCGGGTTTGCAGGGTCAGCAAGGTTTCCTGGTTCGCCCGCGGGTTTTCCACCACGGCAATCTTCTGGCCCTGGCTAAACGTCACCCCGGGCTTGACCGCCAGGGAACTCACCACGCCATCGATCGGCGTGGTCAACAGAATCACCGGCGCATTCAGAATCGCCCGGGTGGCCGAGGCCGACACCAGCGGCATGAGCAAGGTCGATAGCAACAGCCAGACGATAAACCCCAGCACCCCCAATCCCACCAGGCGCGGTAACAGCGATAACAACTTCGAGCGTTCTTGCGCCATGTTCGACTCTCCCGATAGACCAACCGCATATCAGCCAGGCAATAGCAAGCCTGACTGCGAAAACACTTTTGGCAGGGTGAGCAAAACGTAAGGGGTCTTTGCACGGCAATTAAGCCGACGCTGATTGATATGATTTTTATTGTGATGGGAGCAGGAATGGGATTCCCGTCTTTTTGGAGAGTTGCTGTGCAGCGCGACTTTCGTATTGCCGAGGCACAGCGGGCTACATCATGGGCGACACTAGATTCAGTGCTTTGGGGTGTCAAGTAAATGAATGGGACTATTAAATGACGTCAAACATGTACCACAGTTCAGATTGGATCCAATATAATGCATTCCCGTAGAATTGAGCGCCAACCTCTTGTTTTTACTGATTCTTTTTATTCTTAATTACGAATTAATATTTGCGGCGGATCTTAGGCAGTTCTCAAATTATGTTTGGAAAGATTAAAATGATATAAGTAAGTCACAACCTTCCCAAGAGTTGGCCTGCATCACACGTCTTTGACGTCCTTCAAGGGCGCGCGTATTTCGTAGTGCATTTCAGCAGGGTGCAAGCGCTTGAAACGATTAATGGAGCCGATGAAGTCGCATAAACTCCTTGAACCGATTTTATGAGCTAGTCGTAATGCCTTTAAGTAAGTGTGAGGCGTAAAACGCTTCACCAGGATGGCTAAATGATGGCAACCATAGGCCACAGTTTGGGGAGCGTCGAGAATCGAAGGTGAATTGGCCAAATTCTGAATGTTTCTACTGATTGCTAGAAGCAAGGAGTGAACGGCTGCTTTTGGCCCAGAGCGTGTAAAAAGCTAGATCCCGTTTCGATCTTCAAGGCGCAGCGGCTGCCCGACTTTGTAGCCTGATCAATGCGCGATGTCTCTTCCTGATGAGCTAAACCGGTCGCGGTAGGGACGGCAGTTACCTGCCGCCCCCCGCACAGATCCGTACGTGCGGAACTACCGCATACGGCTCCTGCCTCGGGTATGTGACGCGAAGCGATCCTCAGGGTAAGGATGTGCATTTCTGGGTCTAGGTATGTAGAGGTCAGCAAGGCGTCCGTAGCGTGACCATTGAAGCCGATTACGCTGGCTGCGACGTTTGACGGCTTGCCGCCATAGACGGCATACCGCCAGACGAAAACCACCCAGACGTATCAGATTTCCCGGCACCGCGTGGTAGTTGAAGTAACCACTCACCACCCGAGTAAGCCATTGCCCTTGAGCCCGGATGGGTTCATGCCGTCGGCGCTTCAGCTCATCCCGAATAGCCAGCAGCGTCGCACGCATTCGCTTCTTGACCGTCAGTCGAAGTATTTGAAAACCACCGCTTCTGTTGGTACTGCAACAGTGCGTGAAGCCCAGGAAGTCAAACGTCTCCGGTTTACCTAACCCTCGCTTCCTACGATTTCTCGCAGCAAAACGACCAAACTCAATCAGCCGTGTCTTCAAGGCGTTTAGGGATAAACCGAACCTGGCCAAGCGTTCCTGCATCCGCACCAGAAACTGCTGAGCCTGCCATTGCGTCCTGAAACCCACCACGCTGTCGTTCGCGTAGCGCACAACAATCACATCGCCACGGGCATGCCGCTGGCGCCACTGCCTTGCCCACAAATCCAGCACGTAGTGAAGATAGATATTCGCCAGCAACGGCGAAATTACGCCGCGTACGATCTTGCATACTTTTCTCTCCGACGTCTGAGCCAGGCGAACTTTCGCTAGCGTTGAATCCAGGATCTGGGTCAATCCGGAACACCACCAAAATTTCGTCCTTGTGAATTTCGACGCGTTTGACCAGGCCGCGAATGATCTCGCGTTTTGTGACGAAATCCACGGTGCCCAATCGGTTATGGACCGCCGCGGCAAACTCTTCGAGACGTTTAATGACCAGAAACAGCTCGCGTTGACCCACCTGATGACGCCGTGACTCCTGAATCTGCTGATCAAGCTGTTCCAGACGACTCTTCAAGTTTCGCATCTTTGGATCAAAGTCCATTTTGTCGATCATACCTTCGGCATAACTATCGATGAGCCGCGACTTGGCGGTCTCAAGGAGTAAGTGCAATACCTGATGTAAGGTGTTGCCATGTCTACCCAATACAAACACTTGAGTACCGAGGAACGCGTCACCATTATGGTGATGCTATTTCAACGACAGACACTGCGAG
>NZ_NOIO01000077.1:0-699 GCF_014596605.1 Pseudomonas sp. PSB11 | reverse complement strand
TGGTTCGACGCCGTGTTCGACGTCCTCGCCTTCGAAGGCGAAGAACACCTCAGCCAACCCTTCACCTACCGCATCGAATTCACCTGCAGCGAACAAGACCTCAGCGCCGAGAAGATGCTCAACAAGGACGCCAGTTTCAGCCTCTATCCGCCGCCTGCAAAGCCACCTTACCCTGGCCTGCCAGTGCCCGAGGTCAAGCCGTTGCGCAGCCTGTATGGGATAGTCATCAGCTTCCAGCGCCTGTCCGCCTCCCGCGACGAAGCGCGCTACGAAATCACCCTGCAACCGCGCCTTGCCCTGCTCGATCGTGGCCGTCAGTACCGCCTGTACCAGCAGCAGTCGGTGCCGGAGATCGTCGAGCACATCCTGCGCAGCCGCTACGATTTCCTCGGCCAGCACTTCTTGTTCCAATTGGTGCGCGAATACCCCCGGCGCGAGCAGGTCATGCAGTACGGCGAAAGCGACCTTGCGTTCATCGAGCGGCTGCTGGCCGAGGTCGGCATCTGGTACCGCTTCACGCATGACGACCGCCTGCGGATCGACGTCGTCGAGTTCCACGACGACCAGCGCCACTACCAGTTTGGCGTGAAATTGCCACTGCGCTCACCGGCCGGCTTCGCCAGCGGTGAGGACGGCGTGTGGGGTTTGCAGACCCGCCACCAGGTGGTGGAAAAATCCATCAACTTTCGCGCCTATCAC
>NZ_NOIO01000027.1:0-95643 GCF_014596605.1 Pseudomonas sp. PSB11 | reverse complement strand
GTCACGGTGTAGGTGATCTGGCCACCTTCGCTGACGCTGGTGCTGTCCACGGTCAGCTTGGCCACCACGTCATTCGTAGTGTCGGTGGTGTTCACCGTGGCCGCGGAGTTGTCGATCACCAGGTTCTCGAAGGTCTTGCCGGCCACGGAGGCGCCGGTGACGTTCAAGGTCTGGGACGATGGATCTTGGTAGACGTCTTCGGCATTGACATCACCGGTGTAGATCGCAGTCTTCTGGCCCGCAGTGATGGTGACGGTCTTGCCGTTGCTCAGGGTCACCACCAGGTTGTCGGCGAGGACGCGGTTGATGGACACGGTGTAGGTCGGTGCAGTGCCTTCGGTGACGTCGCCGTTGGCGACGATGCCGACGGTGACCTTGTTGGCATCGCCTTTTGCGTCGTCGCTGATGGTCACGCTGGTTTTGTCGCTGCCGAGCACCAGGTTCTCGTAGTTGTTGCTGCCGCTGACACCGGTCAACTGATTGTCGATGACGACAGGCTGATCAACATACAGGTTGTTCGGCACCGGTACGCTGGTGCTACCAGACGTTTGGTTGGCGGCGACGTTAATGGTGGTGCCGTCAGTCAAGGTGAAGGTCAACCCACCGTGGTTGTTCACCGGCAAGCCATCGGCATTGCTCAACGTCACGGTGTAGGTGATCTGGCCACCTTCGCTGACGCTGGTGCTGTCCACGGTCAGCTTGGCCACCACGTCATTCGTAGTGTCGGTGGTGTTCACCGTGGCCGCGGAGTTGTCGATCACCAGGTTCTCGAAGGTCTTGCCGGCCACGGAGGCGCCGGTGATGTGCAGGGTCTGGGACGTCGGGTCTTGGTAGACGTCTTCGGCGTTGGTGTCGCCGCTGTAGATCGCGCTGGTTTGGCCTGCGCTGATCACCACCGATTTGCCGTTGCTCAGGGTGACGGTGAAGTCATCGGCCAGGACGCGGTTGATGCTGACGGTGAAGCTCGGCGCATTGCCTTCCACCACGTCGCCGTTGGCGCTGAGGGCCACGGTGACCTTGTTGCCAGCGCCGTTCGCTTCGTCACTGATGGTGACGCTGGTTTTGTCGCTGCCGAGCACCAGGTTTTCGTAGTTGTTGCTGCCGCTGACACCGGTCAACTGATTGTCGATGACAACAGGCTGATCAACATAGAGGTTGTCCGGCACCGGTACGCTGGTGCTGCCAGACGTTTGGTTGGCGGCGATGTTGATCACCGTGCCATCGGTCAGGGTGAAGCTCAGGCCGCCGTGGTTGTTCACCGGCAGGCCATCGGCATTGCTCAACGTCACGGTGTAGGTGATCTGGCCACCTTCGCTGACGCTGGTGCTGTCCACGGTCAGCTTGGCCACCACGTCGTTGGTGGTGTCGGTGGTATTAACGGTTGCATCCGCACCGCTGATGACCAGGTTTTCGAAGGACTTGCCCGCGACTTCCGCCCCGGTGATGTGCAGGGTTTCGGATGTCGGGTCTTGGTAGACGTCTTCGGCGTTGGTATCGCCGCTGTAGATCGCGCTGGTTTGGCCTGCGCTGATCACCACCGACTTCCCGTTGCTCAGGGTGACGGTGAAGTCATCGGCCAGGACGCGGTTGATGCTGACGGTGAAGCTCGGCGCGTTGCCTTCCACCACGTCGCCGTTGGCGGCGATACCCACGGTGACCTTGTTGTCGGCGCCGTTCGCTTCGTCGCTGATGGTGACGCTGGTTTTGTCGCTGCCGAGTACCAGGCTTTCGTAGTTGTTGCTGCCGCTGACGGATTGCAGCTGGTTAACCACGGTCACCGGCTGGTCGACGTAGAGGTTGTCTGCAACCGGAACACTGATACTGCCAGACGTTTGGTTGGCGGCGATGTTGATCACCGTGCCGTCGGTCAGGGTGAAGCTCAGGCCGCCGTGGTTATTCACCGGCAGGCCGTCGGCGTTGCTCAACGTCACGGTGTAGGTGATCTGGCCACCTTCGCTGACGCTGGTGCTGTCCACGGTCAGCTTGGCCACCACGTCGTTGGTGGTGTCGGTGGTATTAACGGTTGCATCCGCACCGCTGATGACCAGGTTTTCGAAGGACTTGCCCGCGACTTCCGCCCCGGTGATGTGCAGGGTTTCGGATGTCGGGTCTTGGTAGACGTCTTCGGCGTTGGTATCGCCGCTGTAGATCGCGCTGGTTTGGCCTGCGCTGATCACCACCGACTTCCCGTTGCTCAGGGTGACGGTGAAGTCATCGGCCAGGACGCGGTTGATGCTGACGGTGAAGCTCGGCGCGTTGCCTTCCACCACGTCGCCGTTGGCGGCGATACCCACGGTGACCTTGTTGCCGGCGCCGTTCGCTTCGTCGCTGATGGTGACGCTGGTGGTATCGCTACCGAGCACCAGGTTTTCGTAGTTGTTGCTGCCGCTGACACCGGTCAACTGATTGTCGATGACGACAGGCTGATCAACGTACAGGTTGTCCGGCACCGGTACGCTGGTGCTGCCGCTGGTTTGGTTGGCAGCGACGTTAATGGTGGTGCCGTCAGTCAAGGTGAAGGTCAGGCCGCCGTGGTTATTCACCGGCAGGCCGTCGGCGTTGCTCAACGTCACGGTGTAGGTGATCTGGCCACCTTCGCTGACGCTGGCGTTGTCCACGGTCAGCTTGGCGGTGACTTCGTTGATGGTGTCAGTTGTTTTAACGGTGGCCGCGGTGTTGTCGATCACCAGGTTCTCGAAGGTCTTGCCGGCCACGGAGGCGCCGGTGACGTTCAAGGTCAGGGACGACGGGTCTTGGTAGACGTCTTCGGCGTTGGTGTCGCCGCTGTAGATCGCGCTGGTTTGACCCGCAGTGATCACCACCGATTTCCCATTGCTCAGGGTGACGGTGAAGTCATCGGCCAGGACGCGGTTGATGGACACGGTAAAGGTCGGCGCAGTGCCTTCGGTGACGTCGCCGTTGGCGGCGATACCCACGGTGACCTTGTTGTCGGCGCCGTTCGCTTCGTCGCTAATGGTGACGCTGGTTTTGTCGCTACCGAGCACCAGGTTTTCGTAGTTGTTGCTGCCGCTGACGGATTGCAGCTGGTTAACCACGGTCACCGGCTGGTCGACGTAGAGGTTGTCTGCGACCGGAACGCTGGTGCTGCCGCTGGTTTGGTTGGCAGCGACGTTAATGGTGGTGCCGTCAGTCAAGGTGAAGGTCAACCCACCGTGGTTATTCACCGGCAAGCCATCGGCATTGCTCAACGTCACGGTGTAGGTGATCTGGCCGCCTTCGCTGACGCTGGTGCTGTCCACGGTCAGTTTGGCCACTACGTCGTTGGTGGTGTCGGTGGTGTTAACGGTTGCATCCGCACCGCTGATGACCAGGTTTTCGAAGGACTTGCCTGCGACTTCCGCCCCGGTGATGTGCAGGGTCTGGGACGTCGGGTCTTGGTAGACATCTTCGGCGTTGGTGTCGCCGGTGTAGATCGCGCTGGTTTGGCCTGCAGTGATCACCACCGATTTTCCGTTGCTCAGGGTGACGGTGAAGTCATCGGCCAAAGCGCGGTTGATGGACACGGTAAAGGTCGGCGCAGTGCCTTCGGTGACGTCGCCGTTGGCGCTGAGGGCCACGGTGACCTTGTTGCCGGCACCGTTTGCGTCGTCACTGATGGTGACGCTGGTGGTGTCGCTGCCGAGCACCAGGTTTTCGTAGTTGTTGCTGCCGCTGACACCGGTCAACTGATTGTCGATGACGACAGGTTGATCAACGTACAGGTTGTTCGGCACCGGAACGCTGGTGCTGCCAGACGTTTGGTTGGCGGCGATGTTGATCACTGTGCCATCGGTCAGGGTGAAGCTCAGACCGCCGTGGTTGTTCACCGGCAAGCCATCGGCATTGCTCAAAGTCACGGTGTAGGTGATCTGCCCGCCTTCGCTGACGCTGGTGCTGTCCACGGTCAGCTTGGCCACTACGTCGTTGGTGGTGTCGGTGATGAGCACCGAAGCCGGATTGCCAATGACCAGATTTTCCAGCGCAGTGCCACCGGAAGTGGCGCCGTTGACGCCGAGCGTTACGGTGCTGCCATCCTTGTAGACGTCATCGCCTTGAGCCGAAAGGGTGTGCACCTTTTCGGTTTCGCCAATGGCGAAGGTCACGGTCTGGCCGTTGCTCAGGGTCACGGTCAGGGCGTGATCCTGGGCCTTGTCCAGCTTGATGGTGAAGCTCGGATCCTGGTTTTCCGCCACCGAGCCATTGCCGACGATGGAGATGCCGACCTGGTCGTCTTGACCGGCCGGCTCGTCGGTGACAGTGGTTTCCAGCGCGTTCTGCCCGAGGGTCAGTTTTTCGAAGTTGTCCGCACCGCTCACCGATTCCAGCTTGTTGATGATGGTAGGCTGGCCGCCGACCAGGATGTCATCCGGGGCGGTGATGGTGAACGAACCGGAAGTCGTGTTGGCCGGCACCTTGATCTGTGTGCCATCGGTCAGGGTGAAGGTCAGTTCGCCGTGATTGTTGATCGGCAGACCTGCGGCGTTGGTCAGGGTTACGGTGTAGGTGATCTGCCCGCCTTCCGCGACAGTCGTTTTATCCGCGGTGAGTGTCGCAACGACTTCGCTGATGGTATCGCTGATGACCACAGACGCCGGATTGCCAACGACCAGGTTTTCCAGGACCCTGCCATCGGCAGTCGCACCGCTGATGCCGAGGTTGACGGTGCTGCCGTCCTTATAGACGTCATCACCCTGGGCTGGCAGGGCGTAAGTGGTCTGCAACGCACCTGCGGCGATCACCACAGTCTGGCCGTTGCTCAAGGTCACGGTCAGGTCGTGATCAAGTTGTTGGTCAACCTTGATGGTGAAAGTCGGTGCGCCATTCTCCAACACGTCGCCAGCACTTTCGATGGTGACAGTGACTGCGTCGCCCGCTCCAGCCGGCTGGTCGGTGACGGTCGTGGTCAGCGTGTTCTGATCCAGGGTCAGCTGTTCGAATTTCTCGCCACCCGTCACGGTTTCCAGCTTGTTGACCAGCGAGGGCTGGCCGCCGGTGAACACGTCATTGGTCGTGGCGACGATGGCCGAGCCCGTGGTGCCGTTCGCTGGAACGGTGATGGTCGTGCCGTCGGTAAGCTTGAACGTCAGCTCGCCGTGGTTGCTGATTGGCAGGCCCGCTGCATTGCTCAGGGTCACGGTATAGGTGACCAAGCCGCCTTCAACGACCGACGACTTGTCGACGGTCAGGGTGGCGATCACTTCGCTGGTGGTGTCGCCGATGTTAACTTCGGCTTCGTTGCCGATCACCAGGTTTTCAAAAGTCTGGCCGTCCACAGCGGCGGTGGTGATGCCCAGCTTGATGGACTCGCCATCTTTATAAACATCGTCACCCTGAGCCGGCAGGGCGTAGGTGGTTTGTGTCGAGCCGGCCGCAATGGTTACGGATTGGCCGTTGCTCAAAGTCACCGTCAGATCATGATCGAGCTTCTGATCGACTTTGATAATGAAGGTCGGCGCGGCATTTTCCAGCACATTGCCAGCGCTTTCGATAGTTACGGTGACCTTGTCAACGCTGTCGCTGATCTGGGTGACGGCGGGCTCGGGATTTGGCACCAGATTTTCAAAATTGCCGCCGGTAGCGCCAGTAATCGTGGTGCTGACCGTACTGCCATTCACGTACACATCATTGGCCGGTGTCTCAACGACCACGGTACCCGTAGTCTTGCCCGCCTCGATGGTAATGACCGAGCCATTGCTCAAGGTCACGGTCACCGGCGTTCCGGCCGGGTTGGTCAAGGTCGCGGTGTAGGTGATCGACCCACCTTCGACCACGGCACCGGTCGCGGTGAGCGAAACCCCAGTGGTGTCTGGCGAATCGGTGATGGTGGTCACGGCAGGCGTGGTGCTGGGCACCAGGTTTTCAAAGTTACCGCCGGTAGCGCCAGTAATCGTGGTGCTGACCGTACTGCCATTCACGTACACATCATTGGCCGGTGTCTCAACGACCACGGTACCCGTAGTATTGCCCGCTTCGATGGTAATGACCGAGCCATTGCTCAAGGTCACGGTCACCGGCGTTCCGGCCGGGTTGGTCAAGGTCGCGGTGTAGGTGATCGACCCACCTTCGACCACGGCACCGGTCGCGGTGAGCGAAACCCCAGTGGTGTCTGGCGAATCGGTGATGGTGGTCACGGCAGGCGTGGTGCTGGGCACCAGGTTTTCAAAGTTACCGCCGGTAGCGCCAGTAATCGTGGTGCTGACCGTACTGCCATTCACGTACACATCATTGGCCGGTGTCTCAACGACCACGGTACCCGTAGTCTTGCCCGCTTCGATGGTAATGACCGAGCCATTGCTCAAGGTCACGGTCACCGGCGTTCCGGCCGGGTTGGTCAAGGTCGCGGTGTAGGTGATCGACCCACCTTCGACCACGGCACCGGTCGCGGTGAGCGAAACCCCAGTGGTGTCTGGCGAATCGGTGATGGTGGTCACGGCAGGCGTGGTGCTGGGCACCAGGTTCTCAAAATGACCGCCGGTAGCACCAGTAATCGTGGTGCTGACCGTGCTGCCATTCACGTACACGTCATTGGCCGGTGTCTCAACGACCACGGTACCCGTAGTCTTGCCCGCCTCGATGGTAATGACCGAGCCATTGCTCAAGGTCACGGTCACCGGTGTGCCGGCCGGGTTGGTCAAGGTGGCGGTGTAGGTGATCGACCCCCCTTCGACCACGGCGCCGGTCGCGGTGAGCGTCAGGCCGGTGGTGTCTGGCGAATCGGTGATACTGGTCACGGCAGGCGTGGTGCTGGGCACCAGATTTTCAAAATTGCCGCCGGTAGCGCCAGTAATCGTGGTGCTGACCGTACTGCCATTCACGTACACGTCATTGGCCGGGGTTTCAACGACCACGGTACCCGTAGTCTTGCCCGCTTCGATGGTAATGACCGAGCCGTTGCTCAAGGTCACGGTCACCGGTGTGCCGGCCGGGTTGGTCAAGGTCGCGGTGTAGGTGATCGAACCGCCTTCAGCCACGGCGCCGGTCGCGGTGAGCGTCAGGCCGGTGGTGTCGACGGTGTCGGTGACCTGAGTTACGGCTGGAACCGTTGGAGGAATGACCACTATTGCGCCGCCGGTGATGCCGGTGACAGTGACCGAGATCTGGGTCGCATCCTTATAAACGGTGTCGTTCGGCGCGAGCGGAACGATCACGGTGCCGGTGGTTTGACCGGCGGCGACGATGATCACTGCACCATTGGACAGCGTAATGGTCAGGTCGGTCAGGGGCGCCTGGCTCAGAGTCGCGGTGTAGACCAGCATGCCGCCGGCCTCGGTGATTGTCGGAGTGGCGCTCAGGCTCAGTGTCGACTGGAGCGGGTCATTGGCATTCGCATTGTTGTTGGTCGACTGGCCGCCCGGGGTCTCCAGGGTGACCTGCGCCGCGGAATCGAGGCCTTCGGTCGGGAAACCAATGGTTGGGTCTACACGGCCAGCGGTGGCGTCCAGCATCACGAAACTATGGCCACCGCCAGCTGCGCCGCCAGTGCCTGCCGCCGCTGGCCCGGCCGCGGTCGGTTCAAGAACCTTGGTCGGGTCGGCGCCAGCAGCGATGGCTTGCTGCAGTTCTTCAACGGAGGGCGCGGCCTGTGCTGTGGCTGCTGCCAGGTCGGTGCTGGAGTCCGGAGCGCTGCCGCTCCACTGAGTATCGCGGCCCAGATCCAAAGTCCGGCCATCCGCCAACTCGAGCGTAACGGCCCCGGCCGCGCCCGTGTCTACCTGGTCGCCGACAAACAGGCGGTCGCCTTCAACGAGCACACGACGGATGCCCTCTGGGGACACCACGAAAACTTGACCAACAATGCTTTTGACGATGGCCACAACGCTGCTCATTGAAGACTCTCCGGTGACACGTTCAGTTGACTTCCATGACCTGAGAGGCAATCGCCTGATCAGTCTGGCCGTGCTTTTAAACTACTTGAGTGAAATATTGACGCTATAGAAGGTCAATTTATTGACTATAATCTTTCGCTATTAACTTTATGCCAAACTATTGACCTTCCTGTGGGCATCCTAAACAATCGTCCCAGTAATGTCACATTGATATTCACGCGGTGACTGCCTCACAGGATGTGACCCAGATCTGAATTTTAACTTTCCGACATACGGCCATTCCGGTTGCCATCATCCGATGCAGCGCCGCGTTCTGCAGTGATTCAAGACAAGCATTCCCCGGGAAATTCCAACTATGCGTTTGCACCTGTTCAAGGCTTTACCCTTCGCCGTTGTCGCCAGTTTTGTTCAGGCTCAGACGCTTCCGCAGGCCATGCAACAGGCGCTGGAAGTCCATCCGGAGATCCAGGCAGGTGTTAACAGTCGATTGGCTGCGGATTATCAGTTAAAAGCGGCCCAGGGGGGATACCTGCCACGGGTCGACCTGCTGGGCGGTTATGGTCGTGAAGGCACTGACAGCGTCACCACTCGAGGTGCTGGCAGCAATAGCCACTGGGAAACCTTGAACCGCAGCGAGTCGAACTTGCGCCTCTCGCAAATGGTGTTTGACGGTTATGCAACGTCCAGCGAAGTGGGGCGTCAACAAGCCACCGTGAATGCTCGCGCCTACTCCCTGTTGGGCACTTCGGAGCGAACCGCTCTCACCGTGGCACAGGTGTACCTGGATGTGCTGACGCGCCGCGAATTCGTGCGCCTGGCTGAAGAGAACCTCAAGAGCCATCAACGGATTTACGACCAGATCCAGTTGCGCACCCAGCGCGGTGTCGGCAGCGGTGCGGACCTGGACCAGGCCGAGGCGCGCATGGCTCAGGCGCGCAACAACCTGATTACCGAACAAACCAATCTGGCCGATGCCGAGACCAACTTCCTCAGTGCTGTCGGGCAGATGCCAGATCAGCTTGAACGTCCGGCCCCGTTCCTGGCGCTATTGCCGGCCAGCCTGAACGAAGCCCGTGCACAGATGCTGGAAAACAGCCCGATCCTGCGCTCCGCCGAGTCCGATATCGCGGCAGCGGAAAAACAGTATGAAGCCGCCAAGTCGAGCTTCTACCCTCGTTTCGATGCCGAGCTCGGTCGTTCCGCCGACAATGACATCGATGGCCAGAACGGCCACAGCAACGAATGGCAGGCCATGCTGCGCATGCGTTTCAACCTGTATGCCGGCGGCAGCAACAAGGCCGACATGGAATCGAAGTCCTACCTGTCCAACCAGGCGCTGGATATCCGCAACAACGCGTTGCGTCAATTGAACGAAGAGCTGGGCCTGGCGTGGAACGCGCAGAACAACGCCAATGCCCAGGTGCCCATTGCCCAGCAATACGTGGACCATAGCACCAGCGTGCGCACGGCCTATCAGCGCCAGTTCAGCCTCGGTGAGCGAAGCCTGCTGGACTTGCTCGACAGTGAAAACGAGTTGTTCAACGCTTCGCGCCGTTTGGCGGAGATCAAGAACATTCAGTTATTTACTCAGTATCGAATCAAGGCGACCATGGGCGAGTTGCTCAAGAGCCAGGGAGTGGTCGCACCGTTGGCATCAGTCGTGCAGAACGATGTAAAGCCAAAGGTCCAGCTGCCCGGTATGAACTGAGCAGGATCTTATTGTTCATCCGTTAGCCAAGAGTGCCGAGCGTGGAATCAGAAGCCAGTCGAGTTCATCTCATTCATGACCCACGCGCGTTGCATGACGATCCTTTGCTGGACGGCTTGCTGAGCCTTTGTACGTTGCATCAAAAGCCCGCCAGCGCGGCGATGTTGACCACGGGCCTGCCGTTACCCAAGCAACGCCTGAGCGTCGAATTGTTGCCACGCGCAGCGGCGCGCGCCGGTTTGCAAGGGCGGGTGCTGGTGCGCAAGCTGGACCAGATCCCGGCGATCGCGATGCCGGCACTGTTACTGCTCAAGGACGGTCGCAGTGCCGTGCTGCTTGGCTGGCAAGGCGACGACCAGGCCCGGCTGTTGCTCAGTGAAAGTGACGGCGGCGAGAGCCTGGTCAGTCGCGAGCTGCTGAACGACGACTACAGCGGCAAGGTGTTCTTTGCTCAACCCCAGCATAAATTCGACGTCAATCACGGCACCCTGATTCCCCGGGCGCGCTCATGGTTTCGCGACACCCTCATGCGTTCGCGCTGGCTTTACGCCGATGCCATCGCCGCCAGCTTCCTGATCAACATCATCGCCATGGCCGCGCCATTGTTCGTGATGAACGTCTACGATCGCGTGGTGCCGAACCAGGCCGAATCGACCCTGTGGGTACTGGCCATCGGTATCACCGGGGCTTACATATTCGACCTGATCCTCAAGAGCCTGCGCAGCCTCTGCCTGGACCTGGCGGGCAAGAAAACCGACCTGATCATCTCGGCGACGTTGTTCGAGCGCATCGTCGGCATGGCCATGAAGTACCGTCCGGCGCGCGTCGGCAGCTTTGCCCAGAACATCCATGAGTTCCAGAGCCTGCGCGATTTTCTTGCGTCGCTGACCCTGACCAGCCTGATCGACCTGCCTTTCACGCTGCTGATCTTCCTGGTCATCGCCATTCTGGGCGGACACCTGGTGTGGATTCCGGTGTTGGCGTTCCCGATCGCCTTGCTGATCGGCTATGCCTTGCAGAAACCCCTGGTGGCCACCATGGAGCGCACCATGGCGCTGGGCGCCGAGCGACAGTCGAGCCTGATCGAGACCCTTGCAGGGCTTGATGCGGTGAAGGTCAACAACGCTGAGAGCGAGCGCCAGTATCAGTGGGAGCAAACCATCGGCACCCTCAGTCGCCTTGAGTTGCGGGTGAAAATGCTGTCTGGCCTGGCGATGAATATCACCTTGCTGATCCAGCAACTGGCCGGCGTGATCATGATCGTCTTTGGTGTGTACCAGATCATCGCAGGCAACCTGAGCATGGGCGGCCTGATTGCCTGCTACATGCTCAGCGGTCGCGCGCTCAGCCCGCTGGCCTCGTTGTCCGGCCTGCTGACACGCTACCAGCAGGCGCGTGTCACCATGACCTCGGTCGACCAGATGATGGAATTGCCCCAGGAGCGTAATTTCGAAGAACGCCCCTTGAGCCGCAAGGTGCTACAAGGTGCCATCGAATGCCGCCAGCTGAATTTCACCTACCCGGACCAGCAAAACCCGGCGCTGAAAAACATCAATCTCACGATCAAGCCGGGCGAGAAGATCGGCATCATCGGTCGCAGCGGCTCGGGCAAGAGCTCCCTGGCCAAGCTGGTCGTGGGCCTTTATCAGCCCGATGAAGGTGCGCTGTTGGTTGACGGTGTGGACATCCGTCAGATCGACGTCAGCGAACTGCGCCACAACATTGGCTACGTGCCTCAGGATATCCAGCTACTCGCCGGTACGCTGCGCGACAACCTGGTCTCGGGTGCACGCTATGTAGAAGACGAAATGGTGCTGCAAGCCGCTGAACTGGCAGGCGTTCATGAGTTCGCCCGCCTGCACCCGCAGGGCTACGAACTGCAAGTCGGTGAGCGAGGGCAGAACCTGTCCGGCGGTCAGCGCCAGAACGTCGCCCTGGCCCGTGCATTGCTGCTCAACCCGCCGGTCCTGCTGCTCGATGAGCCAACCAGCGCCATGGACAACACCGGCGAGGAACGCCTCAAGCAACGGCTCGCCGCGGTGGTTGAAAACAAGACCGTGGTGCTGGTGACGCACCGTGCTTCGCTGCTGTCGCTGGTCGATCGCCTGATCGTCATCGACCGTGGGCAGATACTCGCCGATGGTCCGAAAGCCGTCGTGATGGAAGCGTTGAAGAAGGGGCAGATCAGTGTTGCTTAAGTCCGGCCTCAAAGGCTCCATCCGACGTTACTTCAAAGGTTCCGACTCGCTTAGGGACCAGCCTCTGCCCGAGGTCAACAAGGCGCTTATCGAAGACGCCCCGCGCGTGGTGCGGCTGACAATCTGGGCAATTATCGCCTTCTTCGTCTTCCTGATGCTCTGGGCCAACTTTGCGGTCATTGACGAAGTGACCAAGGGCGACGGCAAGGCGATTCCTTCCTCCAAGATTCAAAAGATCCAGAACCTTGAGGGCGGTATCGTCGCCGAGTTGTTCGTCAGTGAGGGGCAGATCGTCGAGGCCGGCGCGCCACTGATCCGCCTGGACGATACGCGGTTCGCCTCCAACGTCGGCGAAACCGAGGCCGACCGGCTATCGATGTTGCTTCGGGTGGAACGCTTGAGTGCTGAAGTCGATGACCGTCCGCTGAATTTTCCGGCTGACGTCTTGAAAGCGGTTCCCGGTCAGGCCGCGAGCGAAGAATCCCTGTACATCAGCCGTCGCCAGCAACTGCAAGATGAAATCGGCGGTTTGCAGGAGCAGTTGATCCAGCGTCAGCAAGAACTGCGCGAATTTACCTCCAAACAGTCCCAGTACCGCACTGCGCTGGGGTTGCAGCGCCAGGAAATCAACATGTCCGAGCCGCTGGTGGCCCAGGGTGCCGTTTCGCCCGTGGAAGTACTGCGACTCAAGCGCGCCGAGGTTGAAACCCGCGGGCAACTGGATGCCACCACCCTGGCGATCCCGCGTGCGGAGTCGGCGATCAAGGAAGTGGCGCGCAAGATCGAAGAGACCCGTGGAAAATTCCGCAGCGAGGCACTGACCCAGCTCAATGAGGCGCGAACCGACCTGAACAAGGCCCAGGCCACCGGCAAGGCGCTGGAGGATCGCGTCAGCCGGACAATGGTCACATCGCCGATGCGCGGCATCGTCAACAAGCTTCTGGTGAACACCATCGGGGGTGTGATTCAGCCAGGCAGCGACCTGGTGGAAATCGTTCCGCTGGACGATACCCTGCTGGTGGAAGCCAAGATCCGCCCACAGGATATCGCCTTCCTGCACCCTGGGCAGGAGGCGACAGTGAAATTCACCGCCTATGACTACACCATCTACGGTGGGCTCAAGGCCAGGCTCGAGCAGATCGGTGCGGACACGATCACCGACGAAGACAAGAAGACCACCTACTACGTCATCAAGCTGCGCACGGAGCGCAGCCACCTGGGGACGGATGAAAAGCCCCTGTTGATCATTCCGGGCATGGTGGCGTCGGTGGATATCATCACAGGCAAGAAGACCGTTCTGAGTTACCTGCTCAAACCGATCATCCGGGCTCGCGCCGAGGCATTGCACGAGCGGTGATTCGTTGGTACGGCTGATTGGCCTCTTCGCTGGCAAGCCAGCTCCCACCGGATCCCGCGGTCCCTTGTAGGAGCTGGCTTGCCAGCGAAGGGACCCGTAAGGCTATTACAAGATTCAAGACCGCCTTCGCCGGCAAGCAGGCTTCTACACCTACAAGGGTGCGGCATTTCAAAAGCCATATCGTTATTCGTTAACGGTATTTAAATTTCTATTCTTATATCTATAAAGTCACTCTCCTGCGTACCTGCCGACCAATCGGCGCGCCGCACGACCGAACCAACACGGGACCTCCGTGAGTTTCTGATCGACGCGCGCGCCTTTGAGCGTGCCGTGCGTGGGAGTGATTTATGTCTGCAGCTTCACCATCGCCAAGCATCGCGCCACAATCTTTCGACATCCGCCCGTTCAGCGGTGCGGTGGGCGCCGAAATCATCGGCCTCGATTTGTCCCGCCCGGTCAATGACCAGGACTTCGCGCGCATTCACCGCGCGCACCTGGATCATCACGTGGTGGTGTTCCGCGACCAACGCATTACCCCTGAGCAGCAAATCGATTTCAGCCGCCGTTTCGGTGTGCTGCAGATCCATGTGCTCAAGCAATTCCTGCTGGCCGGGCACCCGGAAATCCTCATCGTTTCCAACATCATCGAAAACGGCCAATCCATCGGCCTGGGTGACGCCGGCAAGTTCTGGCACTCCGACCTTTCCTATAAAGAACTGCCAAGCCTGGGCTCAATGCTGCATGCCCAGGAACTGCCGTCCGAAGGCGGCGACACGCTATTTGCCGACATGCACAAAGCCTGGGGCAGCCTGCCCGAGGCATTACGCAAAGCCGTTGAAGGTCGCTCGGCGGCGCACTCCTATACGGCGCGCTACAGCGAGACAAAATTCGAAGGCAACTGGCGCCCGACCCTGACCCCGGAACAACTGGCCCAGGTTGCCGAAGTGATTCACCCGGTGGTGCGTACCCACCCGGAAAATGGCCGCAAGGCGCTGTTCGTCAGCGAGGGTTTTACCACCCGTATCGTTGGCTTGCCGGAAGACGAGAGCAAGCAATTGCTCGACGAGCTCTACGCCCACAGCGTGTTGCCGCAAAACATCTACCGCCACCAGTGGCAGCCCCATGACCTGGTGTTCTGGGACAACCGATCGCTGATCCACCTCGCCGCCGGATGCCCCAGCCATCTGCGCCGCAAGCTGTATCGCACCACCATCCAGGGCGACGCGCCTTTCTGATTTGTCGGAGATTTGACCATGTCCAAACGTCTACCCTTTGCACCGCTGGCCGCGGCAATCGGCTTGGGGTTCAGTCTGATCGCCGGCAGCCTGGTCGCACCGACCGTGGCCCAGGCCGAAGGTGAAATACGCATCGCCGAACAGTTCGGCATCGTTTACCTGCTGCTCAACGTGGTGCGCGATCAGAACCTGATCGAGAAGTACGGCAAGCAGCAAGGCATCGACATCAAGGTCGACTGGACGCAGCTCTCCGGTGGTGCCGCGGTCAACGATGCGCTGCTCTCCGGCTCCATCGATATCGCGGGTGCCGGCGTCGGCCCGCTGCTGACCATCTGGGACCGCACCCACGGCAAGCAGAACGTCAAGGCCGTGGCCTCCCTGGGCAACTTCCCGTACTACCTGGTCAGCAACAATCCCAAGGTCAAGACCATTGCCGACTTCACCGAGAAGGACCGTATCGCGGTTCCGGCGGTGGGCGTGTCGGTGCAGTCGCGCTTCCTGCAATATGCCGCCGCCAAGCAGTGGGGCGACAAGGAATTCAACCGCCTCGACAAGTACACCATCGCCGTGCCGCACCCGGATGCCACGGCAGCGTTGATCGCTGGCGGTACCGAGCTGAGCGGGCACTTCTCCAACCCGCCATTCCAGGATCAGGCGCTGGCCAATCCAAACGTGCATGTGGTGCTCAACACCTATGATTTGCTGGGCCCGAACTCGCCGACTGTGTTGTTCGCCACCGAAAAATTCCGCAATGAAAACCCGAAAACCTACAAAGCCTTCGTCGACGCGCTGACTGAAGCGGCGACCTTTGCCCAGAACGATAAAGGCGCGGCAGCGGATACCTACATTCGCGTCACCAAGGCCAAGATCGACCGCGCCGAGCTGCTGAAAATCATCGACAACCCGCAGTTCGAATTCAGCGTCACGCCAAAAAATACCTACCCCCTGGCCGAGTTCCTCTACCGCGTGGGCGCGATCAAAAACAAACCGGATTCGTGGAAGGACTACTTCTTCCAGGACGCCAAACCGCTGCAAGGGAGCTGACCGACATGAACGCCCCTTTGCAAGGCCACACGGTCAGCAAACCGAACGTCTGCGCCCAAGCGTTGCTGTCGGTCGATAACGTCAGCCTGGAATACCGCACGCCCCAGCGGGTGGTGCGTGCCACGCACCAGGTCAGCTTCGAGGTCGACCCTGCGGATCGCTTTGTGCTTCTTGGGCCGTCCGGGTGCGGCAAGTCGACATTGCTCAAGGCTGCCGCGGGATTCATCCAGCCAGTCGAAGGCGAGATCCGTCTGCAAGGCCAGCGCGTCCATGCGCCAGGGCCTGACCGGATCGTGGTGTTCCAGGAGTTCGATCAACTGCCACCGTGGAAAACCGTCAAGCAGAACGTGATGTTCCCGCTGCTGGCTTCGAAAACTCTCAAGCGCAAGGAAGCCGAAGAGCGGGCGTTGCACTACCTGGACAAGGTCGGTCTGGCGGCGTTTGCCGATGCCTATCCCCACACCCTGTCAGGCGGCATGAAGGCGCGGGTCGCCATCGCCCGGGCCTTGGCGATGCAGCCGAAAATCCTCTTGATGGACGAACCCTTCGCCGCGCTCGACGCCCTGACCCGACGCAAAATGCAGGAAGAATTGCTGCTGCTCTGGGAGGAGGTGCGCTTCACACTGCTGTTCGTCACGCACTCCATCGAAGAAGCGTTGGTGGTGGGCAATCGCATCCTGCTGCTGTCGCCGCATCCGGGGCGCGTGCGTGCCGAAGTCCACAGCCATCAATACGACTTGCACAGCCTGGGCGGCGTGGCATTCCAGGAGTCGGCGCGGCGCATCCATCGGTTGTTGTTCGATGAAGGCCAGTCGCCGGGAACCGAGCGCGAGCTGGATTTCGCCGACATCCGCATTGCTTATTGAGCCAGTTTGAGAGGAGGGCCCGATGAGCCATTTATCATCCCCGCGTGAAGAATTCGAAACGGTTTTGCAGCCACTGACCAGCGTACCGCTGGAGCGCGAGCTGCCGTTTGGCCAACGCCTGTGGCAACAGGGTTGGCTGCGCAAAAGCCTGATCCTGGTTTTGCTCGCCGTACTCTGGGAAGCCGTTGCCCGTTATCAAAATAACGATCTGCTGCTGCCGAGTTTTGTGCAGACCACACATGCGCTGTACGACGGCCTGCTCAGCGGCGAATTGCTGGGCAAAGTGTGGATTTCCCTGGTGGTGCTGCTCAAGGGCTACCTGATCGGGATCGTCCTTGCGTTCGCCCTGACGACTTTGGCGGTGTCGACGCAATTGGGTCGCGACCTGCTCAGCACCCTGACCTCGATGTTCAACCCGTTGCCAGCGATTGCCCTGCTGCCGCTGGCGTTGCTGTGGTTCGGCCTGGGGCAGAACAGCCTGATCTTCGTACTGGTGCATTCGGTGCTCTGGGCCCTGGCGCTCAATACCTACGCAGGCTTTCTCGGCGTCTCGGAAACCCTGCGCATGGCCGGTCGCAATTACGGCCTCAAGGGCCTGCGCCTGGTGCTGTTCATCCTGATCCCGGCAGCACTGCCATCGATCCTCGCCGGCTTGAAAATCGGCTGGGCCTTTGCCTGGCGCACGTTGATCGCGGCCGAACTGGTGTTTGGCGCGACCAGCGGCAAGGGCGGTTTGGGCTGGTACATCTTCCAGAATCGTAATGAGCTGTACACGGACAAGGTGTTTGCCGGGTTGGCGGTGGTGATTCTAATTGGGTTGCTGGTGGAGAATCTGGTGTTTGATTCGTTGGAAAGGGTGACGGTGAAGCGGTGGGGGATGCAGCGCTGATCCGTTGAGTCTGCCTGTCAATGATTTGCTAGCATTGCGCCTGAATCAACCCTGATAAGGCACGAGTGCTCACCATGCAACTACCAGACATGAACCTCCTGGTCGCCCTCGACGCCCTGCTCGACGAGGGAAGTGTGGTGGGCGCCGCGCGGCGAATGAACCTCAGCCCGGCGGCCATGAGCCGCACCTTGACGCGTATCCGCGAAGCCATCGGTGATCCGATCCTGGTGCGAGCCGGCCGTGGCCTGGTGCCGACGCCGAAGGCGCTGGAGTTGCGCGAGCAGGTGCGGGACGTGGTGGAGCAGGCCGCGCACCTGTTCCACTCGGCCAGGGTTGTGGATCTGGGCAGTCTGCGCCGGCGCTTCAGTATTCGGGCCAACGATTTTTTCATCGGCATCTATGGCGGCAAGCTGTTCGACACCATGGAGCGTCAGGCTCCGCATTGTGAATTGCGTTTTGCGCCGGAAGGCGATGGCGATGATGAGGCCCTGCGCGAGGGTCGCATCGATCTGAGCGTGAGCAACAACCGGCCGTTGATGCCGGAAGTGAAGGTGCAGAATTTGTTCTCCACCCAATTTGTCGGCTTGGTGCGCGAGGATCACCCCTTGCTCGATCAAGAAATCACCGCAGAACGTTTTGCTGGCTATTCCCATATCAGCATGTCCCGTCGCGGGATCGCTCGCGGGCCGATCGATGCAGCGCTCAACGCCTTGGGGCTGGAGCGGCGAGTGGCGGTGATTGCGCCAAGTTTCCACGCGGCGATGTTTGCCTTGCCCGACTCCGACCTGATTCTGCCGGTGCCCAGGGAGACGCTGTTGAGCGTGCGCCGACTGGGGTTGAAGTTGCGCTCGTTCACCTTGCCCATTCCATTGCCGACTATCGTGCTTAACCAGGCTTGGCACCCGCGCTTCGACAATGACCCCGCTCACCGCTGGCTGCGTGAAACGCTGAAAGCCTGCTGTGACGAAACGTGGCTCGCCGCTCAGCCTGTCTTGGGATGAGCGATGCCCCTGTGGGAGCGACCTTTGTGGTGAGGGGATTTATCCCCGTTGGGTCGCGCAGCGGCCCCTGAAAATGGGACTGCTGCGCTGTCCAACGGGGATAAATCCCCTCGCCACAAAGGCGCGCTCTCACAAGGACTTCCATCGTTGCGTATAGCGCACTTATAACCTGTAGATAAGTCAGTTTTCGTCAGGCCCTTCTGCGCTGGTAATTTTGTTTGAGTTGTTAGTGGAGAGTCTGGTGCTGCGCTAGGGTTTCATGCTGGTAACATAGATTTTCATGGCATAAGCCCAATCATCGAATGTTCGCGAGAGGACATTGCATTAACTTTAGCTCCTGACTTTAACGCGGGTGGCGGCGTATATCCGAGGCATTTGGATTATTTACAGTGGGATACCGCTGATGATGAGAGCGAATTTGGATATTTCTATGTCCGGTGGAAGACGTATCTTCCACCCATCCGCCACCGGTAGGGTTATTACCCGCTATTCTATATTGCGTGAAGACTGGGGTGGAATCACCGGGAGAGGTGTGAGACCTGAGATCGCGCCCCGACGAACCGGTGCCTCCACCACCCTTAATTCGAGCAAACTCAATACTTCTCCCATGTACTCCACCATTACTCGTCCATTTGTCTCCATTAGAGAATAAAGAGGCTTCAATTGAGTCTGGTGTATTTCTGGGGGATCTAAGGTTGGGATTATCGATACCGCGCGCACTCGGTTGTGGGGCGGCCATAGCTACTGGCCATTTCCCTCCGACGCTATGCCCTGATTGCTCAGGGAGGCTTGCTGTATTAGCGCGAAGACGCCAAGGTGGAAGCGAGTATAAGTGTGTTCCCAACTCGCTCAAAAAAGATGGAGAGGGAGAAGGCTTGACGTTGTTGAGGCTTTGAATACGGGCTGACTTTAGCATATTAAGTGCTCCTGAGAGGTCCAAGTTTTCCAAAGGCACTGGTCGACTTTTCCCAAGACCAAATCCACCTTCTTTGATGGAGGTAAACAGGCTTTTCAGACCTCCAATATGCCCCGTCGGATCCGATCTATTAACCGGGTCCCCTACGCAATACATATAAGCATTCAAGCCGCCCCCGCCAAATGGGCTCCAACTGTCCGTACTGTGGAACCGCATCAGCCGAGGGTTGTAAGCACGGTATCCATTACCTAGCAAATACCAGCCGATCCTCGCTTCGCGTATTTGGCCGTTGAAACCCAGCCGGGCCTTGTCTTCCTGCGGCGCGGATTGCTCGCCATAAGCCGAGTAGGCGATGGGATTATGCTTACCATCAACAATGGCACCAATGATTGAAAGGCTATTGTCGGCTGCCAACAATGTCGTGCGTTGCCACGTGCAAGTATTTTGATCAGCAATTTTGAGTTGAGGCATGGCGATGGCCGCCGATTTATGGTCGAGGGATTTAGTTTTACACCTCAAGTCCTCTATCGAGAACTATCAGAACTGATAGTGATTCGCGCCGCTCGTTTGGACCAGATACAAAAGGGGATATTGCCAGCATTGCGCCTGAATCAATCCTTATCAGTCACGAGTGCTTGTGATGTAACTACGAGGCCTGGCACCCGCGCTTCGACAATGACCCCGCTCACCGCTGGCTGCGTGAAACGCTGAAAGCTTGCTGTGACGAGACGTGGCTGGCAGCGCAACCGGTGGTGAGTTGAACCAATGAACCTGTGGGAGCGAGCCTGCTCGCGATAGCGGGGTGTCAGTCAACGGTGATGGTGAATGTTACGACCCTTTCGCGAGCAGGCTCGCTCCCACAGGGTTTCGTATCGTTGCGTGTAACGCACTTATAACCTGTCGATAAGTCAGTTTTCGTCAGGTCACACGCTTCTTAGAATGTTTCGGACTTCTAATCCCGGAGCTCGCAACAATGACTTCCCTCACGGTCACGGCACCTCTCGCCGCGACCAGCCCGACGGCCGCCACACAACCGGTCTTCGGCCCGCGGATCATCATCGGCCTGGTTGGCGTGTTGCTGGCAGTGCTGGTGTCGGGCCTGAACGAGATGGTGACCAAGGTTGCTCTGGCCGACATCCGTGGGGGGTTGGCCATCGGTTACGACGAAGGCACCTGGCTAGTCGCTTGCTATGCCGCGACCTCGGTGGCTGCCATGGCGTTTGCGCCTTGGTGTGCCGTCACGTTCTCGCTGCGGCGCTTCACCCTTTGCGCCATCAGTGCCTTCACGCTGTTGGGGGTGTTGTGCCCGCTGGCGCCGAACTATGAAAGCCTGCTGGTCCTGCGCACGTTGCAGGGGCTGGCCGGTGGCGCGCTGCCGCCGATGCTGATGACCGTTGCCCTGCGTTTTCTGCCAGCCAACGTAAAACTCTACGGATTGGCTGGTTATGCCCTGACGGCCACTTTCGGCCCGGGCCTGGGCACGCCACTGGCAGGCCTCTGGACCGAGTATGTGGGCTGGCAGTGGACCTTCTGGCAAGTGGTCGTACCCTGCTTGATTGCCCTGGTCGCGGTTGCCTACGGCATACCCCAGGACCCGCTGCGGCTGGAGCGTTTCAAGCAGTTCAACTGGCGTGGTTTGCTGATGGGTTTTCCGGCGATCTGCATGCTGGTGATTGGCATCCTGCAGGGCAATCGGCTGGACTGGTTCGAGTCGAGCCTGATTGTTGGATTGCTGGTGGGCGGTACGCTGTTGATGGTGCTGTTTTTGATCAACGAGTGGTCGCAGCCGATTCCGTTTTTCAAGATGCAGATGCTCGGCATCCGCAATCTGTCGTTCGCGCTGGTCACCCTGGCCGGCGTGCTGGTGGTGTTGCTGGCGGTGGTGATAATTCCTTCCAGCTATCTGGCGCAGGTTCAGGGGTATCGCCCGGTACAAACTGCACCCATCACCCTGTTGGCGGCGCTCCCGCAATTGATAGCGCTGCCGTTGGTGGCTGCGCTGTGCAACCTGCGCTGGGTCGATTGCCGCTGGGTATTGGGGGTCGGCCTGAGCATGCTGGTGTTGTCCTGCATCGGCGGTTCGCAGTTGACCTCGGCGTGGATTCGCGACGAATTCTATGTCCTGCAACTGCTGCAGATCTTCGGTCAACCCATGGCGGTCCTGCCGCTGCTGATGCTCTCGACCGGCAGCATCAACCCCATGGACGGGCCGTTTGCGTCGTCCTGGTTCAACACCGTGAAAGGCCTGGCGGCAGTGGTCGCCACCGGCGTGCTGGAAACCCTGACCACGCAGCGCCTGCATTTTCACTCGACCATGCTGGTGGACCGTCTCGGTAACTCTCCCCTGGTCGACAGCGACACCCCGGGCCTTGCCCACCGGCTGCATGAGCAGGCCGTGGTGCTGGCCGCCTCGGATCTTTACCTGTGCATGGCCGGTGTCGCGTTGGCGCTGATCCTGCTGATTTTCTGGCTGCCGACGCGGATCTATCCGCCCCGTGCGCCGACTTGAATGCATCACTGAAACAGAAGGTTTTCATGACGACTCAATCCAAGCAAAAAGTGGCCGTTGGCGTCGCCGTCGTGATCGCGACGGGCGTACTGATTTATCTGCTGGCGCCCGGCCTGTTTGGCCAGCGTACAGAGCAGAGCACCAATGATGCCTATGTCTCGGCCGACTACACACTGGTGGTGCCGCGAGTTGCAGGGTTCATCAAGCAAGTGCTGGTGGAAGACAACCAACAGGTCAAGGCCGGGCAACTGCTGGCGCTGATCGATGATCGCGACCTGCGCGCCGCCGCCGAAGCGGCCGCCGCCGAAGCCGTGGTGGCCCAGGCGCAACTGCAAAATGCCCGGGCGACACTTGAGCGTCAGGCCTCGGTGATCGCCCAGGCACAGGCACAGGTAGTGTCCGCCAAGGCTGAAATAGCCTTCGCTCAACATGAACTGAACCGCTACGACCACCTGGCCGGGGTCGGTGCCGGCACGGTGCAGAATGCTCAGCAAGCGCGCACGCGCATCGACCAGGCTACTGCCCGGTTGGCCAATGTCACGGCGGTGCTGGCGGCGGAGCGCAAGCAAGTGGATATCCTTACGGCCCAGCGTGACGGGGCAGAAGGTGGGTTGAAACGGGCGCAGGCGAAGCTGGAAATCGCCAGTTACGAGCTGTCTTACACACGGATCACCGCGCCGCAGGATGGCATGGTCGGTGAGCGCGCGCTGCGTGTCGGGGCCTATGTCACGCCGGGCAGCAAACTGCTCGCCGTGGTACCACTGGCGCAAGCCTATGTGGTGGCCAACTTCCAGGAAACCCAACTGACGAATGTGCAACCAGGTCAGGACGTGCAGGTGCGTGTCGACACCTTTGGTGGCGCAGTGCTGAACGGCCGGGTCGAGAGCATCGCACCGGCCACCGGCGTGACCTTTGCTTCAATCAAGCCGGATAACGCGACGGGCAACTTCACCAAGGTGGTGCAGCGGATTCCGGTGAAGATCGTGCTGGAACCGGGTCAGCCGTTGGCCGAACGGTTGCGGGTGGGGATGTCGGTGGAGGCCAGTATCGATACGGCTGGTGCGAAGGCCAATGAGGTTGCGCAGCGATGAAGATTTTCGTTGATTGCGATCCCCTGTGGGAGCGAGCCTGCTCGCGAAGAGGCCCTCCGTCTCGACTCACCCTTTGCGCCTTGGTCGTGATGAGCCTGTCAGCCTGCACAGTAGGCCCGGACTTCCAAAAACCTCAGGCACAGCAAGTCACCGAGTGGGCGAAACCATCCAAGGCCGCCGCCAGCCAGGCCAGTGAGGAGACGATGAACGAACGCTGGTGGCAAGTGTTCAACGACCCGAAACTCTCGGCCCTCACTCAACGTGCCCTGAGCGACAACCTCGACCTGAAGCTTGCCAGCAGCCGCTTGCAACAGAGTCGTGCGGTGCGCCAAGTGATCACCGCCGACCGCTATCCGAACACCGCCGCCACGGGAAGCTACGTCCGTAAACGCAACAGCGGCGAAGGCCTGAACGATCCGTCGGGGCATAACGGCAATTCTGCATTCAGTGTCTGGGATGCTGGCTTCTCTGCCTCTTGGGAGCTGGATTTCTGGGGGCGCGTGCGCCGCGAAACCGAGGCCGCCGATGCCACCGTGGAAGTCGCCGAAAACGACCGTCGCGGTGTGCTGTTGTCGGTGGTGGCGGAAACCGCTCAGGACTACATTCAATTGCGCGGAGTGCAGAACACCCGTGCCGTTACCGAACAGAACCTTGAGGTTGCTCGGCACAGCCTGAAACTTTCGCAGCTGCGCCTGGCTGACGGTGTCGCAACGGACCTTGATGTTGCTGAAGCCGCCGCCCAGGTCGCGGCCATCGAGTCGCGCCTGCCAGCACTGGAGCAGCGCCAAGCCCAACTGATCAACGCCTTGAGCCTGTTGATGGGTGAACCTCCCCAGGCGCTGGCGGCCGAGTTATCCACTGACGCGCCGGTGCCGCAAACGCCGCGCCAGGTCGCCATCGGCCTGCCGTCGCAACTGGCCGAGCGCCGCCCGGACATTCGCCAGGCCGAAGCCCGGCTGCATGCCGCGACCGCAAGCATCGGCGTGGCCAAGGGGGATTTTTATCCACGGATTACCCTGTCAGGCAGTGTCGGTTCGCAAGCCATGCAACTGAGCGATTTCGGTTCCTGGGGTTCACGCACGTTCGGCATCGGCCCGCAGTTCAGCCTGCCGCTGTTCGACGGCGGCCGCCTGCGCGGCGTGCTGAACCTGCGCGAAGCCCAGCAACAGGAAGCGGCCATCGCCTATCAGCAAACCGTCTTGCGCGCCTGGCATGAAATCGACGACCAATCGAGCGCTTACAACGCCAGCCAACTGCGCCGCGACAGCCTCGCCGAAGCGGTACGCCAGAACCGCATCGCCCTGCAAACCGCGCAACGGCAATACGTCGAGGGCGTGGTGGACTTCGTCAACGTCCTCACGGTGCAAGGCGCATTGCTGGCGACCCAGGAGCAATGGGTGGAAAGCACCGCCGGCGTGTCGCTGGCAGCGGTCGGGTTGTACAAGGCGCTGGGCGGTGGATGGGAGTCGGTTTATCCGTTGGCGGCGAATCGCTGATGTCGACGTTACGGCGGACATCGGCCTAAAGTGATCGGTACGTTCAATTAACGTAGGTGAAGAGAGTGGCAATGGAGGCGGAACGCAAAGAGCCGTTGGCCAAACCCCACAGATCTAGCGCGAATCTGCAGCTGACCGACACCAGGGCGCGGCTGTACTGGTGGGGCGGTGGGCTCCTTATCCTGGCGCTGGCCGTCCTGACGCGGTTTTACGACCTGACCGCCGCGGCCATTTGGGGTGACGAGGGCTCAAGCGTGTTGATGAGCCGATATTCCATTGCGGACATCTGGGTTCATGCCGCTCATGACGTTCACCCGCCGCTTTATTTCATGCTCCTGCATGGATGGATCGAGTTGTTTGGCGATGGCATTTTCTCAATACGCAGCTTGAGTGCGCTGCCGGGTATTGCCGCAGTCATGCTTGGCATGTGGCTGGTCCGATTGATTGCCAGTCCTCGTGCGGCATTGCTCGCCGGGCTGATGCTGGCACTGTTGCCAACCGCGGTGCGCTATAGCCAGGAAGTTCGGATGTATTCGTTGCTGGGGCTGTGGCTGCTCGGGGCCACGATTGCGCTGGTGTATTGGGTCAAGCAGCCTCGTCACACGCAGGTGTTGGTGATCTACGCGCTGCTGATGACCGCGGGTTTCTACACCCACTATTTCACCGCGCTGTGCGTGTTGGTCCACTGGACATATTTGCTGGTGCTGCGCCTGCAGCCGACTCATCCCCTGAAACACATCAATCGCCCGGCCTGGTGGCTGACCAATGTCGCCATTGTGGTGCTTTTTGCTCCGTGGATACCCGGCCTGATTGATCTGATTCAGCACATGGACCAGCTCAAGGCCAACGGTGATGTGGGTTGGGAATTGCCGGTCACGCTCAGCTCCCTGCCGTCGATGGTCTGGACTTTTCTGATTCAGGACGATGGGGATAACTTGCCCTGGCTGCTGTTCAGTGGGCTGCCAATGCTCTTGCTGGTCTTGATTGTGATGACGGTTCTGCGTGATCGCAGCAGCTATCGCTGGAGTGTCTTGCTGATGCTCTACACCTTGCTGCCGCTGTTGCTGGTTTATGGTGTTTCATTCATTTCGCCAGTGTTTGTCGAGCGGTATCTCAATGCCTTTGCATTGGGACTACCCATGATCATGGCGCTGGCCGTCGACCGCTTGCTTCAAGGTTTTCGCGTGTTGGCGCTCGGGCTGGCGGCGCTGTTTGTCTGCACCGAATTGGTCGGGTTGAAAACCAATGCCACGGTCGATGTGAATGACCAAACCAGCGTGATGGTCGAGTTCGTCAACCAGCATTACATGGCCGGTGATCGAATCGTTATCAGCGACATGCTCTGGTACATGAGTTATGTCTATTACAACCGCACGGATGCGGCTCCGCAGCTCTACACCCCGCCCTTGGCCAACGGTAGTTCCAGTCGTCCAAACGCATACGGTTTCGGTACGCTGGTCAATGGTGAAGCGGACAGGATCTACCTCGACCATCTCAGTCAATTGCCCAGGGGAACAGGGCGGGTGTGGTTGATCAGCACGGCCGATCAACCGGATGAATTCGCCCCATTGCCTAACGACTGGCACAAGGTCTGCGAGACTGTAGCGGGTAATAACCGGGCGCGGTTGTTCATGATGGGCACCGAGCCGCGTTAATGGTGTCGTTCAGGCCTTCCCAGACAGATCCGCCATGCCCTTGAGCAATTCGATCGGCAAAGGAAAAACAATGGTCGAACTCTTGTCCCCGGCGATCGAACTCAGTGTCTGCATATAACGCAGCTGCATGGCGCCGGGTTGGCGGCCGAGCATTTCGGCGGCCTGCATGAGTTTTTCCGACGCCTGCAATTCGCCTTCCGCGTGGATCACCTTGGCCCGGCGTTCGCGTTCCGCTTCTGCTTGTCTGGCGATAGCGCGGATCATCGATTCGTTGAGGTCCACGTGCTTGATTTCGACATTGGCGACCTTGATGCCCCAAGTGTCGGTCTGGGCGTCGAGTACTTGCTGGATGTCGATGTTCAGTCGTTCTCGCTCAGCCAGCAGTTCATCAAGTTCGTGTTTGCCGAGCACCGCACGCAAGGTGGTTTGCGCCAGCTGGCTGGTGGCCATGAGAAAATCTTCGACCTGAATGATTGCCTTCTGTGGATCGAGTACTCGGAAGTACAGCACTGCATTGACTTTGACCGAGACGTTGTCGCGGGTGATCACATCTTGCGGCGGGACGTCGAGGACGATGGTGCGCAAGTCGACCCGGACCATTTGCTGGATCACCGGAATCAGCAGGATCAGGCCGGGGCCCTTGACCTGCCAGAAGCGTCCGAGCTGGAACACCACCCCGCGCTCGTACTCGCGCAGGATGCGGAACGTCGCCCCCGCCAGTGCGATCAGCAGTAGCAGCAGCGCGACAAAACCGATTTGCAGACCCATGGCTAACCTCCAACCGTTACCGCGTCAGCCGCGGCCACTTCCAGCAACAATCCCTTGCGCGCCACCACCCGGACCTTTTGCCCGACCTGCAATGGCTGGGCGCTCGATACCTGCCAGTGTTCGCCCTGTAGATGCACCCAGCCCAGACACGCATCGCCGGCCTGCAAAGACAGCACCGGGGTCACGCTGCCCAACAGGCCGGCGTCACCGCTGACGGTATGGCGCGGTCGGGTCTTGAGGGCGCGGATCAACAGGAATATCAAGAGCAGCGCGCTGAGCAGTCCCAGGCCGACCATCAATGGCACGGGCAGTTCGGCATTGGTCAGGATCACTGCGCCGATCACGAACATCACGATCCCGCCCAGACCGATCACACCGTAGTTGGGCAGCGCCGCCTCGGCGATTAAAAAGGCGATACCGAAAGTGATCAGCCAGATCCCCGCGGGATTGGAACCGGGCAGTTCGGCGGTGTCCGCAGCGAGGGCGACTCCGCTCAATGCCAACAGCAACGCAAGCGCACAACAGCGAGTGTTCACGTGACCCTCCGGGAGAGTCGCAGGTGGTTCTGTATACAGTCTAGTTGAGGCGCTGGTTGTATGAATTTTGCTCAGTTGTCGACCTGTCCGATGGGCGGATTTCCCGCTGGTTTACCCCAATGGACCTAGACTTTTACTACGTACAAAAGTGTTAACCATCGTCCGCCGGACGTTTTTGCGGACACCGAGGTGCATCATGCGTATGGCAAGAACCGTGCAGAAAAGCCTGGACCAGGCTCAATGCGAATATGACATCGTCACCCATCCCCACTCGGCCAGCAGCCTCGAAACCGCACGGGTGGCGGGTATTCCTGCGGAACGGGTGGCCAAGTCGGTCATTCTTGACGACCACCACGGGCATTACCTGATGGCCGTGCTCCCCGCCAGCCGTCACCTGGACTTGAGCAAAGTGCGCAGCACCGGTGAATGGCAGGTCTCCCGGGAGAGCAACCTGCCGCACCTGTTTGAAGACTGCGAACGCGGCGCCGTGCCGGCCCTGGGCGAAGCCTATGGACTTGACGTTGTCATCGACCCGCTGCTGACTCGACAGAAAGACATCTATCTGGAAGCCGGCAATCACATCAACCTGCTGCACATGGACATGCCGCAATTCCTGAAAATGGTTCCTCATGCGGAGGTGAGGGAGTTGAGTCATTGAGGATTGTTTCGTCAATGCTGTCGTCTTTGCGAGCGGGCTCGCTCCCATAAGGTGAACGCCTTCCCTGTGGGAGCGAGCCTGCTCGCGATTGACCGCGCAGCGGTCCCTTTATCCGTTTTACTGGAGCCCGACATGGAAAACCCAACCCACAGCCTTCCCTCCCTGTTCAAGCAGCTCGGCCTGCCTGACGACGCCGAGAGCATCGATAAATTCATCACCACTCACTCACCGCTTAAACCGGACCTGCACCTGGCGGATGCTTTTTTCTGGAACCCGAGCCAGGCGGATCTGTTGCGCAATGAGATTCTGGACGATGCCGATTGGGCGGAGGTGGTGGATCAGCTGGATGTGCTGTTGAGGAAGGGAAGGGGAATGTAAAAAACCGAAGATTTGTTTCAAAACTTGACTGAAAATCCCTTCCAATGTCATATTGATAGTTAGCAAACTAACAGTGTGTGTTCTCCCTCGTGCCGAATAACCTCGACGCTCTGCAAATGAACATCAGCAGTACCATGGTGGTGGCCGCCCGGCATTGGCGCAAAATCTGCCAGGCCACGCTGGCCAACTATGGAATCTCCGAAGCCTGTGCCGTCCCACTACTGATGATCGGGCGCCTGGGCGAGGGCGTGCGGCAGGTGACTGTGGCGCAGGCGGCGGGGATGGAAAGCCCGTCCCTGGTACGTTTGCTCGATCAGTTGTGCCATGGTGGTTACGTCTGCCGCACCGCAGACGCCCAGGACAGGCGCGCCAAATGCCTGAGCCTGACCGCTACCGGTCGGACCCTGGTGCAAGCTGTCGAGGTCGAGTTGGTGCGTTTGCGTCATGAAGTCCTCGAAGGCATCGATCCGGCAGACCTTGAAGCGACGCTGCGCGTATTGAAGGCCTTCGAGTCGGCCAGTCTTTTGCCGGTAGCCAACCCTTGAACGGCTTCTTTTCCGGTATGCCCCCGGCCCGGGACTGGTTCTACGGAGTACGCACTTTCGCGGCCTCGATGATCGCGCTGTATATCGCCCTGCTCATGCAGATGCCGCGTCCTTATTGGGCGATGGCCACGGTGTATATCGTTTCCAGCCCGTTTGTCGGGCCTACCAGTTCCAAGGCGTTGTACCGCGCAGTCGGCACTTTTCTGGGCGCCGCTGCGGCTGTCCTGTTCGTCCCGATGTTCGTGCAGAGTCCTTATGTGCTGGTGCTGGTCATCGCGCTGTGGACCGGGATCCTGTTGTTTTTGTCCATGCATCTGCGCACCGCGAACAACTATGCCCTGATGCTGGCCGGCTACACCTTGCCATTGATCGCCCTGCCGGTAGTGAATAACCCGTTAGCAGTGTGGGACGTGGCCGAAGCGCGCACAGAAGAAATTTTCCTCGGCATTGCTGTCGCTGCGGTGGTCGGTGCAATGTTCTGGCCGCGACGGCTGGCGCCGGTGTTCAACGATTCGGTGAGCAAGTGGTTTGCCGACGCGTCGATTTACAGCGCGCGTTTTCTGGGCCGCAACGTGCAGCCCGAGGAGGTCAGCGCCTTGCGCGCCTCGATGGTCGCCACGTTCAATACCCTGGAACTGATGATCGGTCAGTTGCCCCACGAAGGCGCGCGTCCGCAAACAGTGCGCAACACCAAGGAGTTGCGCGGGCGGATGATTCACCTGTTGCCAGTGATCGATGCCCTCGACGATGCGCTTTACGCGCTGGAAAGGCGCACCCCTGAGCTGGTGGGCAAGTTCGCGCCATTGCTGACCGCTGCCACTGAATGGCTCGATCACAAGAATGCTGACCCCGAGCGTTGGCAAGCGCTCAAAGACCAACTCGAAGCGCTGCAACCCAGCGCCGAAGTGCTGGATGATCGCAAGCAACTGCTGTTCTCCAACGCCCTTTATCGCCTCGGCGAGTGGGTCGATTTGTGGCAGGACTGTCGCAGCCTGCAACACGCGATCCAGTGCGAAAGCCAGGACAGTTGGCGTGCGGTTTATCGGCATTGGCGCCTGGGGCGCCTGACCCCCTTTCTGGATCGTGGGCTGATGCTCTATTCCGCCGCTTCCACCGTCGCGGCGATCATTGTCGCTTCGGTGCTGTGGATTCTGTTGGGCTGGACCGATGGCGGCAGTGCAGTGATCCTGGCGGCAGTGGCGTGCAGCTTTTTTGCCTCGATGGATGACCCGGCACCGCAGATCTACCGATTCTTTTTCTGGACGGCGATGTCGGTGGTATTCGCCAGCCTTTACCTGTTTCTCGTCCTGCCCAATCTGCATGATTTCCCGATGCTGGTGCTGGCCTTCGCCGTACCGTTCATCTGCATCGGCACACTGACGGTCAAACCGCAGTTTTACCTGGGCATGTTGCTGACGCTGGTCAATACCTCGTCGTTCATCAGTATTCAGGGCGCCTACGACGCGGACTTCCTCAGTTTTGCCAACTCCAACCTGGCTGGACCGGTGGGCTTGCTGTTCGCGTTCGTCTGGACCCTGATCGCACGGCCGTTCGGTGCGGAGCTTGCGGCCAAACGCCTGACCCGTTTCGCCTGGCGCGACATTGTCAGCCTCACGGAGCCTGCCACGCTGGCCGACCACCGTCGCCTGGGTGTGCAGGTGCTGGATCGACTGATGCAGCATTTGCCGCGGCTGGCCGTGACCGGCCAGGACACCGGCATCGCCTTGCGTGAAGTTCGTGTGGCGCTGAACCTGCTTGACCTGCTGGCTTATACGCCGCGGGTTCACGGCGTTCCGCAGGCATTGCTGCGTCAGGTAGTGGCCGAGGTCGGCGAATATTTCAAGAGCTGCCTCAAGGCCGGCGAACGCCTGCCGGCGCCGAGTCCGTTGTTGATGACCCTCGACCGCACGCGCCGAGCGTTGAGCGGCGCGGGTGATGAAGAAACCCGCTTGCACTTGCTGCACGCCTTGAGCGGCTTGCGCCTGGCGTTGTTGCCCGGCGTCGAGTTCGTCGGATCTGCCGAGCCCGAAGAACCGCTTCCCCATGGCATCGATGGAGCGCCTTTATGATCGGTGATCTGGATATCAGCGGGGTGTTTTTGCCTACGCTGCTGGTGCTGATGGGCATTACCTATGTGTTGTACCTGTTGGTGCACGGGGTGCTGACGCGCCTGCACTTTTACCGTCTGGTCTGGCACCGGGCATTGTTTAACGTGGCTCTCTACGCCTTGCTGCTTGGCGCCGTGGATTCACTCAGTCGATACCTGATGACATGAAAAAGCCGTTTTTAACCCTTGGTCGCGTGGTCCTGACCCTGTTGATCGTAACTTTCGCCGTGGTCGTGGTCTGGCGCATGGTGATGTACTACATGTTCGCGCCCTGGACCCGTGACGGGCATATCCGTGCCGACATCGTGCAGATCGCGCCGGACGTATCCGGGCTGATCCAGCAAGTGCAAGTGCGCGACAACCAGTTGGTAAAGCGCGGCCAAGTGCTGTTCAGCATCGACCAGGACCGTTTCAAACTGGCCTTGCGCCAGGCGAAAGCGGCGGTCGCAGACCGCGAGGAAACCTTGGCCCAGGCCCAGCGTGAAGCCAAGCGTAACAAGGGCCTTGGCAATCTGGTGCCGGGCGAACAACTGGAAGAAAGCCAGTCCCGGGTGGCCCGCGCACAGGTGGCGTTGATGGAAGCCCAGGTGGCGGTAGACAGCGCGCAACTGAACCTCGACCGTTCGGTGATCAGAAGTCCCGTGGACGGTTACGTCAACGACCGCGCGCCGCGAACCCAGGAGTTCGTCAGTGCCGGGCGGCCCGTGTTGTCCGTCGTGGACAGCAATTCTTTTCATATCGACGGCTATTTCGAAGAAACCAAACTCAACGGCATCCACATCGGCCAAAGCGTCGACATCCGGGTCATTGGCGACAATGCGCGCCTGCGCGGCCATGTGGAAAGCATCGTGGCCGGTATCGAAGACCGCGACCGCACCAGTGGCAACAACTTGCTGCCCAACGTCAATCCGGCCTTCAGCTGGGTGCGGTTGGCCCAGCGGATTCCCGTGCGTATCGCGTTCGATGAGGTCCCTGAGGATTTCCGCATGATCGCCGGGCGCACCGCCACGGTATCGATCATCGACGACCAGAACCGGGAGTCCGTGCAATGAGCAAGGCCTCGGGTTTGGCGATTGCCGGATTAGGCTTGCTGCTGTCGGCGTGTCAGATGGTCGGTCCGGATTATCACCTGCCGGACGAAGCCGCGATCCACCGTGAAGACCTGCAGGGCGAACTGGCAGTGGACGGCAAGCCGGTGGTTTCGGCGCCGGTGCCTGCCGATTGGTGGCGCTTGTATCAGGACCCGCGGCTCGACCAACTGGTGCAGCAGGCCATGGCGTCCAACACTGATTTGCGTGTAGCGGCCGCCAGCCTGCTGCGCGCTCGCGCTCAGGTGGACGAGGCCGAGGCGGCGGGCGGCTGGAGCGGTGGGGTGAAGATGGGCGCCCAGCGGTTGCAGGAATCCGGTGAAGCGTTCTTGCTGCCGGAAAAGGTGCCGGTGGCCAACATCGGCGATATCGGCATCAGCGCGTCCTACCAGTTTGACCTGTTCGGCACCTTGCAGCGCGGCATCGAAGCGGCCAAGGCCAATGCCGATGCGACCCAGGCCGCCGCCGATACGGCGCGTATTACCTTGGTGGCCGATGTGGTCCGCGCCTACACCCAGGTGTGTGCGGCTAATGAGGAGCGGGAAATCGCCCAGCATTCCCTCGACCTGCAAGCCCAGAGCACCACGCTGATCCAGCGTTTGCGCGATGCCGGGCGTGGCGACGAAACCCAAGTCACCCGTTCGCAAACCCAATTCAAATCCTTGCGCGCCGACATGCCGCGCTATGAGGCGGCGCGTCAGGCCGGGCTGTTCCGCTTGTCGATGCTGCTGGCCAAGCCGGTGGATCAACTACCGGCCGGCACCGCCAGCTGCGATGAACTGCCAAAAATCACCCAATTGATACCGGTGGGCGACGGTGCATCGCTGCTCAAGCGCCGCCCCGACATCCGCCAGGCCGAACGACGACTGGCTGCCGCGACCGCAGGTATCGGCATTGCTACCGGTGAGCTGTACCCGGACATCCGCATCGGCGCGACCATCGGTACGATCGGTCTCCTGGAAAACCTCGGCGAACCCTCTACCAACCGTTGGGGCTTTGGCCCGTCGCTAACCTGGAATGTGCCGACCAACGGCGCCCGGGCACGCATTCGCGAAGCTGAAGCGGTGACCCAGGCGACGCTGGCGCATTTCGATGGGGTGGTACTCAACGCCATTCGTGAAACCCAGACCGGCCTGGCCCAGTACTCCGCCTTGCTGCAACGCCGTGAGGCCCTGGCGGACGCCGAGCAGTCGGCGAAGCTGGCCGCCGACCAGACCCATCGCTTCTTCCAGGCCGGTCGCGCATCGTTCCTGGCGGACCTGCAGGCGACCCGCACCTACATCGATGTCACCGCGCAGCTGGCCGCTGCCAACACTCAGGTCGCCATCAGCCAGATCGATTTGTTCCTCGCCTTGGGCGGCGGTTGGGAAAGCGGACGAACGCAAGCATCGAACTCCGGCAAACCCTGAGGCCGTTGCTATGCTTTGAAGTGTTGAAAGGGCGTTCGTGCAAAAGCGCCCTGGATTCGTACAAGGCATGCGCAGGTCATGGGGAAACCAATAATGAAAAACCCTTATGCTCTCGGCTTCTGGTGCGCCGTTGTGGCGCTGGTGCTGCTCACTGGCACCTATTTCTATGGCATCATGCTGGCTAACCAGATCGACAAAGCGCTGACGTTCCTCGACAGCGCCGCACTCTTGATTGCCGTGATGTCCATTGCGGTGGTGGCCTGGGCCTCGGTCCAAGGGCAACGAATCAAAAAAAGACAGCTTGAACAAGGCAAGACCCTGGTGATGATCTGGAACACCAAGGTGGCGCTACGGCGTGTCGAATCGGTCTTCGACCGGTATTTCTGGGGCAGCTACTGGCAACCGGGCAGGACCTTCCAGGAAGTCATGGGCGAGCTCACGGGTACACCCCTGGAAAAAAGCCTCGAAACCTTGAAAAAACAATGCCTTGAGCTGGACAAACAAGTGGCCGACGACGGTCGGCACTGGCTCAACAATGCCCGCGAGCTGGCTGACGTCGCCACCGCCATGGCCCGCGAGCGCTATCAACTGGACTACTGCGACCCACGCGGCGAAGTGACGGGCGGGGCGGTGATCAACCGGGATTTCGAAGTGTTGATCTACACCTGGACGGCGCGGCTGAAAACCTTTGATCATCAGCTCGATGAGATTGAGGTTCAGTATTCCTGATTGCTAAAAGATCGCAGCCTGCGGCAGCTCCTACAGGAGATTCGCATTACCCTGTAGGAGCTGCCGCAGGCTGCGATCTTTTTTCAGGCGACACTTTTTCACCGTTAACCATTGGGCTGCCTTGCACGCCTGATGCTAACCTGCACCCCACTTTCAGCGCAGTCGTGACCGCAACCCCTCATGGGTTCAGGGAAGACGACCACACCTCAACAACGGACATTGAACGGGTCATTCATGAATAAATCAGCAGGCGTGCTCCTGGGAATCGTTGTCGCCATTGGTGCGATCAGCGCTGGCGGAGCCTGGTTCACCGGCACCAAAATCGAAGGTGTGCTCAACAGCTCCCTGGCGGATGCCAATAAGCAATTGCAGGCTGCAATGGTGGGTTACAAAGGCACGGCCTCGCTGGAACTGGTGTCCCTGGAACGTCATGTATTCAGTAGCACTGCGCATTACCGCCTCAAGGGTGAAGGCGAAATGTTCGGCGAGGCACCGGTCGAGTTGCTGTTTACCGACCACATCGAACACGGCCCGCTGCCGTTCTCGCGCCTGGTATCGCTGAAGTGGTTGCCGGTCATGGCCACCAGTCACTATGAACTGGCAAAGACCCCGCTCACGGAAAAATGGTTCGCCGCCACCAAGGACGCTTCGCCGCTCAAGGGCGTGGTCAACATTGGCTACGACAATTCCACCAACGGCACGCTTGAATTGCTGCCGCTGGAAACTGCACTGGATGACAAGTCCAGCCTGAAATTTTCCGGCCTGAAGGTTGATGTCGCGGCCAGCGCCCAGGCGCAGAAGGTCAAGGCCGATGGCTACATGGACAGCCTCAAGCTGACCACCGTTTCCGAAGACCAGGCACCGGTGCAGGTCGAGTTGAGTGGTCTTACCCTGGCCAGCAACCTGACAAAAAGCACTTACGGTTATTACACTGGCGATAACACCGTCGAACTGAGCAACGGTAAAACCACCTTTGGCCCCAAGCAGTCGGTGCTGGGCTTGAAGAGTTTCGAAATGAAGAACCACACCGAGGAGTCAGGCACCAGCGCTTCCGGGCGTGCCGACTACAGGATCGGTGAAGTGTCCCTGAACGGCAAGCCTGTGGGTTCTGCCCAGCTTGCCATGAGCCTGAAGAACCTCGACATCCCGGCGACGTTGTCGCTGATGCAGATCTACCAGACTAAATTGCAGCCCTATGAGCAGGCCGCCGCCGAGGCTGCCGAGGCCGGTCAACCGGCCCCCGAGCTGAACTTGACCCCTGCAGAAGAAGCGCAGCTTAAAACCGGCCTGGAAAAATTGCTGGCGGCCGGCCCGCAGGTGGCTCTGGAGAACCTGTCGTTCAACACTGCCAATGGTGAAAGCCGCGCCAACCTGGTGCTTGACCTGACCAAGCCGCAATCGATCGACCTGCCGGCTGACCAGTTGATCCGCCAAATGATCGCGTTACTGGACGTCAACCTGAAAGTGTCCAAGCCGATGCTCGTCGACATACTCAGCGTGCAGTCGCAAATCGACGGTCAGACCGACGCCAAGCTCATCGCCGACCAAGCGACTGCCACCACCGATATGTTCAGCAGCATGGCGGTCGGCTCGCAGTTGGCGAAACTGGATGGCAGCGACGTCGTCACCCAACTGCACTTCGCCAATAACCAGGTGCAATTCAACGGCCAGAAAATGACCGTCGAGGAGTTTGTCGGCTTCCTGATGAGCAAGTTCAGTGCTCCAGGCGTAGTCCAGGAGCCATAACGCCCCCGCCGTGTAGGAGCTGCCGCAGGCTGCGATCTTTTGATGTTGGCGTCTGTTTTATCGCCGAAGATCAAAAGATCGCAGCCTTCGGCAGCTCCTACAGTTAATTTCAACCGCGGATCAACCGCCACGCCTCATCCACGGATAACGGCTGCTTCATTCGTTCAGCAAGCATCGCCATCGTGCGCTCTTCATCGCAGGCCACGGCCGCCGTCACCACGCCATTTTTACCAAACAGACCAATAAACGGCGGGTTGCCAGGATCACCCTTGAACTCGACTTCGTCCCAGGCTTGCGCGCAACCAAGGTAGTCGTAGTTTTTGCCAAAGTGCCAAGTCCAGAAATACGGCACGTCGAGGTAATGTTCATCGCCACCGAGCATGTTCGCCGCCGCGATCCGTGCCTGTTGTTGCGCCAGGCGCCAATGTTCGATGCGCTGAGGCTGGCCGTTAAGTGTGAACGTCGCGATATCGCCAGCCGCCCAGAGCCCATCGGCTACGCGCATCCCGCCGTCGACCAGCAGCGACTGGTCCTTTTCCTTCGGCAGATCGGTAAAAGGCGCAGTGGCGGGGGTGACGCCAATCCCGACCAGCACCAGGTCCGCCGGCAGACGCTGGCCATTATCCAGTTGCACCGCTTCGACTCGCGTGGCTCCTTCGATCTGCGCTGCCTGCCCCTCGGTTCGGTACACCACGCCGTTGGCCTGATGCAGCGCCAGAATCGCCTTGCCAACGCTGTCACCGAACTGTTTGGCGAAAGGCACCGGATGGCGGGCCAGCACCGTGACCTCCAGGCCGTATTGGCACAGGGAGGAAGCGGATTCCATGGCGATGAAACTGTCGCCGATGATCACCGCCCGCTGACCGGCCTTGGCGCTGTGCAGAATCCGTTGCGCATCCGCCCTGGAGCGCACGACGAACACTTGCGGCAGGTCCGCGCCGGGCAATTGCGGTCGAACGGGGATCCCGCCTGTCGCCAGCAAGGCGGCGTCGTACTTCAGCGATTGGCCGTTGACCAGTTGCAGCGTCTTGTTGGCGGCATCCAGGCTCGCCACTTCAGCGTTCATTCGCTCGATTCTTTGCTCGCGGTAGAAGTCTTCGTCGCGCAGGGGCGGGATTTCTTCCAGTGGCGTCTGGCCGGCAATCACGAATTTGCTCAGTACCGTGCGGTCGTACCCGGCGTTGGCTTCGCGGTCGATCAGTAGCACCCGACCGCCAAAGCCTTTTTCGCGCAGGGCCGAAGCCGCCGCCGTGCCCGCGGCCCCCGCACCGACTATTACAAAAGTGCGCTCGTCATCGGCCGGTGGCGTGTGAGCGTCTTGCAGTGGCTGATCGTCGACCCAGATTTCGTCCCCGCGCACTTCAAGCGGGTAGCGCTTGAGGCTGTCCAGGGCCGGTGGTTCACACAATCCGCCGTCCTCGATCCGAAACTGTCCCTTGTGCCATGGACACGTCAGCCGCCCATGGCAGATCGCACCTTCGACCAGCGGCGCCCCGGCATGCGGGCATTCGCCTTGATAGGCGCGCACTTGATCGCCGACTTTGAGCAGAAGGATCTTGCTGTCCTGGACGCTGACTTCCAGGCCACGGTCTTCAGGTATATCGGCGAGACGGGCAACGCGATGCAGGGTCATGATCGCTCTCCAGACAGGCGTTTAAATTAAGAGTCTGGCGCTTAACTCGAGGTTCATCCAATTGCCACTGCCACCGCGCGAACGGTCCAGCTATAGTTTGCTCGCCGACCTCGGCCCCACCCGCACCAGGTACTCCCGGTATGACCCGATTGACCTCTCTGACCCCTTGGCTAGCGGCTGTCACAGTCGCCCTTTGCGTGCAATTTCCGGCGCAGGCCCAGGAGCGTTTTACCCTGAACATCCCAGGCGTCTCGGATGATCGACTGTTCACCTCGGCTGCCGCCAGCGACGCCCCGGGTTGCGGCGGACACAACGTTTCGCCAGCGCTGAACTGGAACGCCGGCCCTGCAGGCACGCTCAGCTACGCCATCGTCATGCACGACCCGGATGGCCAGAAAGGCCAGGGCATCGATCATTGGGTGCATTACGGCATCAAGGCCGGCACTCACCAGATCCCGGCGGGCGTCGGTGCAAAATCCACGCTCGAGGGTGTCGGCGGCACCAATAGCAAAGGCACTACGGGGTACGTCGGTCCTTGCCCACCGGTTGGCGACAGCGCACATCACTACATCATCCAGCTCTTTGCCCTGGACCTGGCCCCGGATGCCCTGCCAGCCGGCCTGACGCGCACCCAGTTGCTGGAAAAAATCAAAGGTCATGTGCTGAAAAACAGCAGCGTGGTGCGGCGCTACCACCGCTGAAGATTTTTTTGCGCGGGTTAACCCGAACCGTCCGGGCTGTCCGTCTCACGGGATGAATGGATCAATTTCCTCCTGAGGTCAGCCCCCATGTCTCTCCCTCTGCATGTTCTACGTCCGGTCGCCCAGGGTTTTACCGCCGGGCTGTTGCTGGCGATTGCCGGTTGCGGTGTTTCTTCGAAACCTGAGTCCGCAGCGGTACCGCCACCGGCTCAGGCGGAGCTGAAAACCGAAGCGGTGCAGCATGAAACTGTCATGGCTGATGCAGCGGTGGCCAAACGCAGCGTAGGCGCGGCGCCCATGACCCGTTTCGCGCCGATGCCGGGCGCAGAAACTTA
Source organism: Pseudomonas sp. PSB11 (assembly GCF_014596605.1). NCBI lineage: Bacteria > Pseudomonadati > Pseudomonadota > Gammaproteobacteria > Pseudomonadales > Pseudomonadaceae > Pseudomonas > Pseudomonas sp. PSB11. Next base: position 57,219 of record NZ_NOIO01000027.1, on the reverse strand, counting down.
TCCACAGGGCTATCGCGATGAACAGCGAGAGCAATACCAGGCCTTGGCAGACAACCCGATCCACAGTGTCGCCGAAACACCGGTATCGACCTTCAGTGCCGACGTCGACACCGGCGCTTACGCCAACGTCCGCCGCTTGCTCAATCAGGGACGACTGCCACCGCAAGGGGCGGTGCGTCTGGAAGAGATGGTCAATTACTTTCCTTACGACTACGCCTTGCCCACCGACGGCTCGCCCTTCGGCGTGACCACGGAACTGGCAGCGTCACCTTGGAATCCGCATACGCGTTTGTTGCGCATCGGGATCAAGGCCTCGGACCGCGCGGTCTCGGACCTGGCCCCGGCGAACCTGGTGTTCCTGGTGGATGTGTCCGGCTCGATGGATCGCCGCGAGGGCCTGCCGCTGGTCAAGAGCACTCTGAAATTGTTGGTCGATCAACTACGCGACCAGGATCGGGTGTCGTTGGTGGTCTACGCCGGGGAATCGCGCGTGGTGCTGGAGCCCACTTCCGGACGGGAAAAAACCAGGATCCGCACAGCTATCGACCAATTGACCGCAGGGGGTTCCACTGCCGGAGCCTCGGGTATCGAGCTGGCTTATCAACAGGCGCAACAGGCATTTATCCCCAAGGGCATCAACCGCGTTCTACTGGCTACTGACGGCGACTTCAACGTCGGCGTCAGCGACTTCGACAGCCTCAAGCAAATGGCTGTGGATAAACGCAAGACAGGCGTATCCCTGACCACCCTGGGTTTCGGTGTGGATAACTACAATGAACACCTGATGGAACAACTGGCCGATGCTGGCGACGGCAATTACGCCTACATCGACAACCTGCGTGAAGCGCGCAAGGTGCTGGTGGATCAACTCGGCTCGACCCTTGCCGTCGTGGCAAAAAACGTCAAGCTGCAAGTGGAGTTCAACCCCGCGCAAGTCAGCGAATATCGCCTGCTGGGTTATGAAAACCGTGGGTTGAAACGTGAGGATTTCAGCAATGACAAGGTCGATGCCGGTGAAATCGGTGCAGGACACACGGTGACGGCGTTGTACGAAATTGTCCCCACGGGCGAGAAGGGCTGGTTGGAGCCGCTGCGCTACGCTCAAACGGCCACCGCCGTTTCGGAAAAGAATGGCGAATTGGCGATGCTGCGTGTGCGTTATCAGTTACCGGAAGGTGGGAACAGTCGCTTGATCGAACGCCCGATCGTTAACGGCCCGGCCGGCAAGGCCAGCGATGACCTGCGTTTTGCGGCGGCGGTGGCGGCGTTTTCCCAACAGCTCAAGGACGGACGCTACACCGGCGAGTTCAGCCTCAAGGACACCGAAGCGCTGGCCCGTGGCGCCCGGGGCGATGACCGCTTCGGCCTGCGCAGTGAGTTCGTACAATTAGTGGAACTGGCGCAGAGCTTGCGCACCACCACGGCGTCCAATCCAACTGCCACTGAACGACGGATTGAATAGTGAGCCGATTGAAGGGGTTCATCAGCCAGTTGTTTGCACCCGCAAGCAGCCTGGATGCCAGCAGTGACGAAGCGCTGCTGGCCCGTTATCGCGAGGGCGATGGAGCGGCGTTCGAGATTCTGTACGCGCGCCATCGCCAGGGCTTGTACCGGTTTCTGCTGGGGTTGAGCGGCAGGGCTGAACTCGCCGAGGAGGTCTATCAGGAAACCTGGTTGAGCCTGATCCGCAGCGGCAGCCAGCCACAAGGTCGGGCGACTTTTCGTACCTGGCTCTACCAGATTGCCCGCAACCGCTTGATCGATCACTGGCGCAAGCACGGCGTCCATCAACCGCTGCACGACAGCTACGACGAGCAGGCCCATGCGCTGGCCGATGAGACGGCTGATCCTGAGCAGTTGCTGAGCCTGAGCCGCGACAGCCAGCGCCTTGACGCCGCCCTGCAAGCCTTGCCCGCCGACCAGCGCGAAGTGTTCCTGCTGCGCGCCTACAGCGATCTCGATTTGCCACAGATCGCCACCCTCACCGAAACGCCGCTGGAAACCGTCAAGAGCCGCTTGCGTTACGCCCAGCAAAAACTGCGTCGGCTGCTGGCCGAGGAGGTACTGACATGACTGACGCCAAGCACACCACGGAACACCAAACGCTCGACCATTACCGCGAGCAGGCCACCGGCGAACCGCCGGCGCATCTCGACGCCTTGATCCTGGCCGCCGCACGCAACGCCGTGCCCACGCCGAAGCCAGGGCTGTGGCAACGCTGGATTCGCGCCTGCCAGCAACCCCGCTGGCAAGTGGCATTCGCCAGCCTCGTCGGCATCGCGCTGATGCTCGCGCTGGTGCAGCGCACACCTGAGCAAGTGCCAAGCTACGACTTCGCACCTGCGCCCAGAGCCTCGGCCCCGATCGCCAAACAGGAAGCCGAAGCAACACCGCCAGCGGCAGCCCGTTCCCTGAAGGCCCCGGTTGGCGCGCTCTCCGCCCCTGCACCCGCCGCCCCCATGGCGGAATCGATGGCCCCGGCGCAAGCAGAATCCTTCAGTGCCGACATGGCGGACGAAGCCAAAGTCAGCAAGCGCGCCGCGGCCCCGGTGAAATCCCTGGATGAACAATTGCGCGAAGTGCTTCGCCTGCAAAAAACCGGGCACAAGCAAGCCGCCGATAAACTGCTGGCCGACTTGCATACACGCTTTCCCGACGAGAACCTCGGCGCCCGACTCAAGGATCTGCAGAAAAATTGATCGGCCTGACCCTCGACAATTTGGCAACAAGGCCCGAAAGCGCGCACTATCGGGCCATAGTCGATGCGTTGGAGGATGCCGTGACAAAAAAAATCGACCGCATCGCCCAAATGCTCAACTGCCCGGAAAAGGGCGAGGAATTACGGCGGGCAATTATCGAGAGTCGTAAGGATTTTCTGCTGAACCAGCAAGAAGAGGGTGATGCTGAGGAAGAAGAGGTTCTTGAAGAGGAAGAGTTCGAGGACGACGAGGATGATGAGTACGACGAGTTTGATTGGACGACAGAATGAAAAAACCGCTTCGGCGGTTTTTTTTGACCCACAAAAAAGCCCCAGACCCTAAGATCTGAGGCTTTCTCGTTTCTAATGGCCAGGCGAGCTCAGAACCAGTCACATAATCAGCTGATTTATATAGGTTTTCTCTAGAAAGATTTTTGAAGGGATACATGCTGGGATACACCATCTGTGGGAGAAGCCCCCGCAGAGAGCGAGCAGCAGCTTGCTCACGCCCGGATGAGCTGTACTTTTTGGCATCCCCCTTAGGTCGTGCAGGGCTCAGCATCAACAGATACACGTTGAACCCTATGTGGAATCAGCTGAACCCCTTTTGCCTTGGCGGGGTAGAACAGTGCGAGATTGATTTCCTCGCCAACTGAACTCTTATAAATAACGCCATCAAATCCATTTTTCTTTATGAGCTCGCACAAATACTGGCTTGGTATATAGTCAATCGCGGCTGATTTTGGTAGTACAGGTCGAGTTAGCTCCTCACCCAGTCGCACCAGAAATTCTATATCTCCTCGGAGCGACGCAATTTCTTCATCGTCAGCACAGATAAATGGCGTAATTAAACTTCGCGGATTTCGTAAATCTGCGAGTCTGACCTCTTCTATAACTTTAAACTCTGCGACGGTTACAAACTCGCCAGTATGAGGTCTAATTTCCGAGATCGATGTTAAAACATCCGATGCGACATACAGATAAGGTATGCCCACAGGGTTTGCTCGCCCATGGGTCGCCTTGTCTTTAGGGGGCGGTCCCATTTTTTCGAGCGGGTATGGTTCTTCAGATTCCTGAATCCTTGCCCTATACCATTTTTCAGGAAGAGGGCCTTTGTAAATCAGTTGAGAGAGAAGATAAGAGAACCTTTCGAGGCTAATTGTCTCTTTTGGAAAAAATCTATTTTCTTCCATCAGCTCTTTTCGAAGGTTTTCCCAGTTGTCTAGGTTTTTAGAGAAACATTTACTTGAAGGTGCAAAAATGACCCTTGGAAAATTCCCGTCCTGGAATACATCGGCAAGTAAATCTTTTGTATTCGCCAGATCCAGACTATTGAACATATTCCAATCGTTTTTAAACCACTCCCCAAGAGTTGCTCCCTTGTCTGCCTTTGTATAAATGCCCGTCAATAGCTCAAAATACTCTCTAAGCTGAACAGGCTCAACCAAAGGTAGGTTTATAGATTTGCAGAATGAACAATCCCCATGCTCTTGAGCTATTTCTTGGATTACTGAGCTTAAGTGATTATCGCCAAAGCAATTCGGGCAACACTTTCTCATGATAATTACCCAAGGTAGTCTGCTAGAACTTCAATGTGGTGTTTCATAGAAAGCTTTTTTATATACCCAAGTCCAGGGAAATGCTTTTTATTATAAAGTTCGACGAATTCTTCGACAGCAGAGGTTCGTAGGATTTTCGTATCGGGCTCTTCTAGTTTTGCGATCAACTTAGTCAATGCTTCGTAGAATTTTCCTGCTGGGTCAGTTGGAGTGTCCTGTCTATCCGATTTGAAGTGGTAGATATACATTGCATTGTCCATTTCAGGGTCAATGAATGTCAGGTGAATCGCAACTGCATAAGCTGGGCCGCCAGATTCAGAGTACTCATCTCCTACGATTAAAAAGTCTCCGAAGCCATCAACACCCTCATCTCTGAATGTCGCATGCAGGTCTGAGAAGGGCTCTACATCAGGATATTTGCGATTGGCTTGGCGTTTGAAACCGTTCCTCAGGAGTATGCGGGTGTCATCACTGAAATGTTTCTGATACAGCTTTCCGCAGTATTCCTCTGCAAATACATGACTGACTTTCCGCTGCCAGTTCTGCGTAGCTTCAACTAGGGCTTTTGGTTCAGTAAATCCAAAGTGAATAAAGTACAGGGAGTGATTCGGGTATGTGGAACAGATTTCTAGCACGTCAGCAGTGCTAGTCTCATTTGTAAGTAGAACGCCCACCGACACATTTCGGTGTGCCTTAATCTCTTCTGTTACGAATGATTGGATTGCGTCGGAGTTTTCTGTATGGTCGCCATAATACGGGTTTACAATCAGAACTGCTTCAGCGCCAGCTGCTGATAGTGCCTCAATTGATCTTTTTAGGCCGCTTAGCGACTCCCGAACGGGCTCAATTATAGAGATGATATTGCTTTTGGCTAAGACCTCTGCAGACTCTTTTATTGTAAGTAAGTCGAACTGTTTGCCGCGAAAATATGGGTAGTACATTTTATCTCGCCCAGTTAAGGGCCTCCCTGATTGATGTGTTTACAGCTTCCAACAGCGTTTCTTGTTCTCGTAACTTCAATGGTGTAGAGAAAACCGCCGCCTGCAGTGAGTCTGGCAGTTGAGGCAATATTTCTGCAAGAGGTAAAGAGTTTCGCGACTTTCGGAGGACTTTAACCATATATCCATGCGTGGTTACAGGGTCCAAATATCTGAAAATTTCGCGAACTGCTGATCTGATCTCCGTGTTTGCAACTTGTGGTGGAGTGATCCCAAAGAATTTTAAAATTTCCAACGCTTCTCGGAGTTGAATTGATTCGAATATGACCTCCGGAGAAACTCTTTCCGGAGTGTCCTGAATCTCTCTTATCGTAGAGATTCCAAATCTGTTATTTAAAAGGAGAACTCCGACATCAGATGGGGTGGTCGTCAGTATTTCGTCTAAGTGGTTTTCGCCTGTTATTACATAAACCTTTGCGAAGAATTTTTTGTAAGTGTTAACTTGGCCTTGCAGTCTGCCTAAGTTGTCGCGTTCAGATTTAATTTCATAAGCAGTAGATGTGCCATTAAATATAGCTACATCGGCTTTGCAGTTCTCGACGCGAAATTCTGTAACTAAAGACGCTGTGTTAAGAGAGTGTCTTCCGAGAAGAAGTTTTTTTGTGATTGCAGCTTTATACGCATATTCATGTCTATAGTCTTTCTTTCTCAGAAGACTAAAAGCACTTTCAAATATTACGCTAATAGGGGCGGCAAGACTGGCTTCATTGATTGCTAAAGACTCTTTTATAAGCCTGGAAAATGTGGGGGATTTGCCTTTTTGAGCCAGCTCTCGAATGACGGCGGCAGAAAACAGCCTGGCGACTGCTGACTGCTGACTTCCGTCGAGAACTTTCGTGTGCAAACTCATAAGGTCGAATCTCTATTCCGCAGGATTTAAGGTGCTTCTGTATGGCCTTCAATGGCAGGCTAGTCGAATGCCGTGATTCTGACAGATCGCCCAATCCTAGTCCCGAGATTTGTACTCGCCAGGACTGCTGAAGACTCCTCAGGACTATGGGGACTATCAGAGCAAAAGCTGCAAAAACGACCACGACGAAACGTAAGCTTTTTGCGGCCCAACCATCCCCATACGTGCAGGGATCTGCAGGCTTTTTCTGTGTGATTAATCTCAAGCAGGCCCAGAGTAATGGCGGCCGGAACCGTAATGCAGGGGTGCAGAAAAAATCACCTCTTTAGCCCGCAGGTGTGGCGGGGGGACAACTGCGCGCGCCAGGATGAAACGGACCCCGGCGAGCGCAGTTACTCGATGTCGGGTGGGAATCGTTTCACTGACGGTTTTTCCAGTGTTCGGGGTCTTTCTGCCATGCCGCCAGCTCTGATGTTCGCCAAGCCTTTCGACCAGCACTTATGTGAACTGACTTCGGGAAACGCCCGGCTTTCATTTCTCGCCAAAGCGTTGTTCGCGAAAATGAGGTAAACAGCAGCACCTCAGATACTCGTATGAATCGATCCAGCTCATTCATGATAGGTACTCCTTGGCAACAAAAAGCCGCGCAAACGGCGGCTTGAAGGAGGTATTCAGTGCGCATGGCTCTCGCCCGGGACAGAGCAGGGAAGTCGGCACGTCTGATGGACGAACTCGATATTCTCGACCAGGGCTACCAGACCATAGTCCTCGATCACGTAGGCTTCATTCAGCGACTGATAGTCGCCGACCTGGTTGATCATCGGCTCATCCTTGATGAAGCGTCGCAGTGTGGCCTTCTGGACCCTCTCCCCATCTGATGATCCCTGCACTGCTGGTGACGCAGGTGGTGGGCGGTGCTTGTCTTGTGATGATTCCGAGATAGATCGCACTGCGCGTGACGTGGCTTCAGGCAGGACGCAGGCAAGGTAAATTGCTGGCAGCAGAACCGCCCCCTATCGAAAGTACGCTTTCCCTGCGTGCTTTGATTTCTCGTACCGCTCATGGCCATGAGCATTGGGGGGAGGTTCCGCGCACTTCTCGACCAGCACTGTTCTGGGGGGGCCGAAAATTCGAGGCCCATTTCATGGGTGAGCCGCTACTGTTTTGCAGCTTGTTGCTAACGCGTCTGTGTCGGTCGCGTCAGCACTTTCACCACATCATCAATAACAGCCTTGCTCATCGCAGTCAGATAGTGCGCCGCCCATGCGTGGCGGTCAGTGTCTTTTGTGTAGGCCGCATCCTCGGCGAACGACTTGGCCAGGAACAGCAGGTCGGATGCCTGTGCGAGTGCTTTGCTAATAGGCACACCACCGCTGACATGGAACAGCGGTTCATCTGGGCAATATATGCAGGGAGTCAAACCGATGGTCTTTGCTTCTTGTTGTTCGGTCATTTGCCACCTCCATTGACGGAGATGCATAGAGGGCGCGAGTTGAAGACGCATTGAGGCACAAACGGAGTTTCGTACGGATTTGTATTGCGCATGGTCTAGCTCCTTGACGTGGAACTGCCACTTTTCGTTACCAAGCGAATGGGTGGCAGCTGTGCGCAGGTTGGTAAACCGGGAGTCAAGGAATCCGGCACGCCCGAAGACGTCCCACGCACAGCCGCCATAACTCAAATTTGCGGGCGAAGAAAAAACGCCTGCAATTCTAAAGGGGGGGCGCTGTTGCGCTTAACTCGTCGGGTTACCAAGCCCGGTCGCTGAATTGGCAGCGACGGCGGAAGGGTATCGTGCAGGTTGATCTCCTGCAACCTTGAATACGGGGATGAGTGCGGCGATTGTTAGAAAGGCCTCAGCTGCTACCTATCACCTACAGAGGTAAGTACATAAGCTTTAGCGGTACCAGTCGTTTGGTTTCTGAATCCGTCTGCCCATAATGCTCAATCAACGCACGAACGAGGTTATCCAAGGTCCAGAGCGTTAGAGGGACGCTGGCCCGTTCTGCTTCGTAGTAGGCGTCCTTGCTGAAACCGCCAGTGCTGACATATAGCCCGCGATCATCCTTGTGGCGTCCTCCCAGAAAACTACGGATTTGTTGACTGCCCATCTGGTCTTTGCGGTGTTTGACCTCAACAATGATCCGTGGATTCTCAAAGCCGAAACCGTCTGGTGACGCGATGATGTCTTTCCCTCGATCAGGGCCCGCGGGAGAGACCTGAGTCTTGTAACCCATCGCGCGCAGGATGCCTGCGACCAAATCCTGCATATCATCCCAAGGGAGAGCGTTGATCAGGTCCTTGATGCGTTCAAGGGCCAGGCTTTCCATTCCAGCGAGTGGATCGCTATCGGGATATTCCTCTTCAGCTGGCGGTAATGTGGGTGGCTTGTCGCCGGCCACCATCGCCTTTAGCTCCTGGAGTGCGAAGTCGGGGACGACAAAGACTGTGAGTGTCGATCCCAGGCTGTTCTTGCTGGCAGTACTCAGGCTATCGCGATCAACTTCCTGAGCTTGCCATTGAACAGGGCGGGTCAATGACATCCCAAGGTCGGCCAGTTCAGGATTGTGTTTGAAGTTGCCAGTGATTTTACCCACTAAGTAGGTACGGTTAGCGGGCGAGTAGGTCACAACCCAGTCACCGGGCTGAATTTCATTTATGAAGCGCCACACTTGCGAGGCACCGGAAAGCGCCGTGCCTGGTTTGATATTGGGTTCAATATCTTGGTAGAGGCTAGTGATTTCCTTGCGTGTCATACCTGGTTTGGCCAGCGGTGCGAGTTGTGACCAGCCAATTGCGACGACCCCGCGCTCACGGAAATCGTCGTATAGACGACCAGACTCGCCACGAATCATCCACATTTTGTCCATTTCACATCCTTGGTTGTTGTAGGTCGCACCGAATACATTCGCTATCTGGCGTTGTTCGACATATTGAATGTATTGAAGAAAATGCAGGGTAGGTCTTTCAGGAATCGACAGCAATTGCCGAATCCAAGACACAAAAAAGCCCCAGACCCAACAGACCTGAGGCTTTCTCGTTTTCTACGTATGGTGCACCAGGCGGGATTCGAACCCACGACCCCTGCCTTCGGAGGGCAGTACTCTATCCAGCTGAGCTACTGGTGCAGCGGGCGCCATGATACTCATATGCAATGCGGGCGTCCATGCTGCTGAATCGCATGCGTTTTTTCAAAGCGTAACCTGCGGTTGCTACGTTGATCAGAAAATAGCAGCAAATGCGGCGTTTTCGTTCTTTTTTTCGAACAGGCTATTGTCCTTTACCCCCTTTGATCCTAGGATTCGTTTGAGATTTCAAACGCTCTTGTCTGGGTGCTGAACCGCACGATCTGAATCAGTGCGCTATTTATGTGCTTCAGCCCGGTGAATGATTTCCCTGACGGCAGCCTACTGAGGCGCCTTTCTACAATCATAATTTGCTCCGCGCGTGCGCGGTGCTGTTAAGGAAAGCCGACATGCAGCTTAAAGACACCCAGTTGTTCCGCCAGCAAGCCTTTATCGATGGCGCTTGGGTAGACGCGGACAATGGTCAGACGATCAAGGTCAACAACCCGGCAACGGGCGAAATTCTGGGCACCGTGCCGAAAATGGGCGCTGCCGAAACCCGCCGTGCCATTGAAGCCGCTGACAAAGCGCTGCCGGCCTGGCGTGCACTGACCGCCAAAGAACGTGCGAACAAACTGCGTCGCTGGTTCGAGCTGATCATCGAGAACCAGGACGACCTGGCTCGCCTGATGACCCTGGAACAGGGCAAGCCACTGGCCGAAGCCAAGGGTGAAATCGTTTATGCCGCTTCCTTCATCGAGTGGTTCGCCGAAGAGGCCAAGCGCATCTACGGTGACGTGATTCCGGGCCACCAGCCAGACAAGCGCCTGATCGTGATCAAGCAGCCAATCGGCGTGACCGCGGCCATTACCCCGTGGAACTTCCCGGCCGCCATGATCACCCGTAAAGCCGGCCCGGCCTTGGCCGCCGGTTGCACCATGGTGCTCAAGCCTGCTTCGCAAACTCCGTTCTCCGCCTTCGCCCTGGCTGAATTGGCCCAGCGTGCCGGTATCCCTAACGGTGTGTTCAGCGTTGTTTCCGGCAGCGCCGGCGACATCGGCAGCGAGCTGACCAGCAACCCGATCGTGCGCAAACTGTCCTTCACCGGTTCGACCGAAATCGGTCGTCAACTGATGTCGGAATGCGCCAAGGACATCAAGAAAGTGTCCCTGGAACTGGGTGGCAACGCGCCGTTCATCGTGTTCGACGACGCGGACCTGGATAAGGCCGTCGAAGGCGCGATCATTTCCAAATACCGCAACAACGGCCAGACCTGCGTCTGTGCCAACCGCCTGTACATCCAGGACGGTGTCTACGATGCGTTCGCCGAGAAACTGAAAGTGGCCGTTTCCAAGCTGAAGATCGGCAACGGTCTGGAAGATGGCACCACCACCGGTCCGCTGATCGACGAAAAAGCCGTGGCCAAGGTGCAAGAGCACATCGCCGACGCACTGAGCAAAGGCGCGACCGTACTGGCCGGTGGCAAGCCGATGGAAGGCAACTTCTTCGAGCCGACCATCCTGACCAACGTTCCGAACAACGCTGCAGTGGCCAAGGAAGAGACCTTCGGTCCATTGGCGCCGCTGTTCCGCTTCAAAGACGAAGCCGACGTGATCGCGATGTCCAACGACACCGAGTTCGGCCTGGCCTCGTACTTCTATGCTCGCGACCTGGGTCGTGTGTTCCGTGTGGCTGAAGCCCTGGAGTACGGCATGGTCGGCGTCAACACCGGTCTGATCTCTAACGAAGTCGCGCCGTTCGGCGGCATCAAGGCTTCCGGCCTGGGCCGTGAAGGCTCCAAGTACGGCATCGAAGATTACCTGGAAATCAAATACCTCTGCCTGGGCATCTAATCCCGGGAACAGGCATCGCTTCAAACGCAAAGGGCACGAGAGCGCTGCCCCTTTGCGTGCAACAAACGGAATTTTCTCGGTGGCCGGGAACGCTGTGGCAGTCGATCATCGCATGCTGCCGCCGTTGTTCCCCGTCGCTTAATCCTTGAACCACGCCGACCGATGAGCGGCGAATGAGGAATGTAATGAGCAAGACTAACGCTGATTTGATGGCCCGCCGTACCAATGCAGTTCCACGTGGTGTAGGCCAGATTCACCCGATTTTCGCCGAGTCCGCGAAGAACGCGACCGTGACCGACGTTGAAGGTCGCGAGTTCATCGACTTCGCTGGGGGTATCGCTGTACTGAACACCGGCCACGTGCACCCGAAAATCATCGCCGCCGTGACCGAGCAACTGAACAAGCTGACCCACACCTGCTTCCAGGTACTGGCCTACGAGCCGTACGTAGAAGTGTGCGAAAAAATCAACGCCAAGGTGCCAGGTGATTTCGCCAAGAAAACCCTGCTGGTGACCACCGGTTCCGAAGCCGTCGAAAACTCCATCAAGATCGCCCGTGCCGCTACCGGCCGTGCCGGCGTGATCGCGTTCACCGGTGCTTACCACGGTCGCACCATGATGACCCTGGGCCTGACCGGTAAAGTCGTGCCTTACTCGGCCGGCATGGGCCTGATGCCAGGCGGCATCTTCCGCGCGCTGTACCCGAACGAACTGCACGGCGTGAGCATCGACGATTCGATCGCCAGCATCGAGCGCATCTTCAAGAACGACGCCGAGCCGCGTGACATCGCTGCCATCATCATCGAGCCGGTTCAGGGCGAAGGTGGTTTCTACGTCGCTCCTAAAGAGTTCATGAAGCGTCTGCGTGCCTTGTGCGACCAGCACGGCATCCTGCTGATCGCTGACGAAGTACAAACCGGCGCAGGTCGTACCGGTACTTTCTTCGCCATGGAACAGATGGGCGTTGCTGCCGACCTGACCACCTTCGCCAAATCAATCGCTGGCGGCTTCCCGTTGGCCGGTGTGTGCGGCAAGGCCGAATACATGGACGCCATCGCACCAGGCGGCCTGGGCGGCACCTACGCCGGTAGCCCGATCGCTTGCGCCGCGGCCCTGGCCGTGATGGAAGTCTTCGAAGAAGAGCACCTGCTGGACCGCTGCAAGGCTGTTGGCGAGCGTCTGGTGACTGGCCTGAAGGCTATCCAGGCCAAGTATCCGGTGATCGGCGAAGTTCGTGCCCTGGGCGCAATGATCGCGGTCGAGCTGTTCGAAGATGGCGACAGCCACAAGCCGAACCCCACCGCCGTGGCAGCTGTTGTGGCCAAGGCTCGCGACAAGGGTCTGATCCTGCTGTCCTGCGGCACCTACGGCAACGTTCTGCGCGTCCTGGTACCGCTGACTTCGCCGGACGAGCAACTGGACAAAGGCCTGGCGATCATCGAAGAGTGCTTCTCCGAGCTCTGATCTGCGAGTGTGACCTGCTTCACAAAAAACCCGCTTCGGCGGGTTTTTTCATGTCCTCTAAACCGCAACCGCGTATTAGCGCTGTAACCGATGACCGGCTTTGGCTAAGGTTCACGCATTGCCAGGGAGAGCTGTATGACAGTTGTCATTTTACCCGCGATTCCGAGAGTATTGATCGCCGAGGCCGACCCATGGGCCCGCGATCTGCTCAAGGAAGTATTGTTGAACGTTCGCTGCGATGCGCGGCTGGATTTATGTGCCGATGGCCAGCAGGCGTTGGAGTTGCTGGCGTCAAACCCGTACGACCTGGTCATCGCCGACTGGGAGTTGCCAGGCGTCGATGGCCTGAATGTGTTGCGTAGCGTGCGCCAGCGCAAGCGCAATCCACCGTTGCCCTTCATTCTCATGAGCAGCCGTAACGACAGTGCGAGCGTACGTGAGGCCTTGCCGCTGGCTCCCGCCGCCTACCTGACCAAGCCCCTGAACATGGCAAGCCTGACCCAGCGCCTGCAGGCTTTGCTGCTGAACGCCGGGGAAGAGATTTCGTGCGAGGTGCCAGCGCTGGCGCCGGGCATGACGCTGTCCGTGTTTCTTGAGCGCCGTCGCGAACTGGCGGAAGGCGCGCCGCTGATGACTGACGTGCAAGTGGCGGTCAAGCGCAGCCTCAATCCTGATGGTCTGGATTTGGCGGTGCTGGAAGGTGAGATCCGCACCGATCCACAGGTCACCGCTGTGCTGATTGCCGCCGCCAATAGCGCCGCCCAGCACCATGGCACCGCCGTGCAGACGCTGTCCCAGGCATTGCACCGACTGGGCACCGGACAGAGCATGAACCTTATCCTGGGCCTGACACTCAAGCGCAGTGCGCGGCTCAGCGATCCGCAACTGGCGGACTATGCCGAGCGCTACTGGGATTTGTCGCTACACACGGCCGAGTACGCGCGAACGCTGGCGCGCTTGCTGGATCTGGATCAGGCCCGTTGTTACTGCGCCGGCATGCTGCATCGCCTGGGCGACCTGGCGTTGCTGCGTTGTCTGCAGGAATGGAAACAGGCCGGTGGCGAGCTGGACGAGCAGGAGCAAGTGGGCGAGGCGTTGGCCGAGTTTGGTGCCGCCTACGGTTCGGCGTTGCGCACCCGCTGGCGTTTGCCGCTGGAGCTACGGCAGCTGATTGCGGCGGCTTACCAGCTCGGTGGCGGGGTTTATTCCCGTGAGGCGCTGGTGATGAATATGGCGGCGCAACTGGCGCGCCTGAACGAGCATGAGGGCGTTGAGGCGTTGGCCAATAGCCGAGCGGCGCGATTACTGAAGATCGGCTTGCCGGAGTTGGTGCGGATCCGCAAGAAATAAGGCTGTCGCAGATCCCTGTAGGAGCTGGCTTGCCAGCGATGGCGATGTATCTGACCCACCGAGTCGTCTGGATTCGCCAGTAAGCCGGCTCCTACAGGAGTTATGTGTTGGACGGGTCAGGCCGTGATGATCCGGTTCTTGCCTTGGCGCTTGGCCTCGTACATCGCCGCATCCGCGCGGGCAAACAGGCTTTCCACGCTTTCATCCTCGGCAGTCAGGCTGGTCAGCCCTTGGCTGACGGTGATGCCAAATGTCTGGCCTTCGTGGTTGAAGGTCAAACCCTGAATCTCCCGTTGCACGCGCTCGGCTACTTGCAGGGCCATCTCCGGCGTGCAGCCGGGGAAGGCGGCGGCAAATTCCTCGCCACCAATGCGCCCGAACAGGTCACCGCGACGCAATGCGGCTCGGCCACAGTCGGCGATACGTTGCAACACGTTATCGCCTTCCTGGTGGCCGTAGGTGTCGTTGATCGCCTTGAAATCATCGATATCCAGCATGAGAAACGATAACGGCGTGCCCTGTTGTCGCGCCTGTTCGAATTCGTGCTCAGCGCCTTCGAAGAAATGCCGGCGGTTGCTGCTGCTGGTCAGGGCGTCGGTGGTCGCCAGCCGTTGCAGTTCGGACTCCAGTTGCTTCTTGTCGGTGATGTCTTCGGCGATGCCGACAATGATCACCGGCTGCCCAGGCTCGGCCTGCCGGTTGATGAAGCACTTGTCGCTGAGCCAGCGCAGCTGGCCGTCAGCGGTGATGATTCGGTACTCGCGGTCTTCAACGGCACCCTTGACCAGCACGTCCGCCAGGCTGCGCTCGGCGTACTCCAGGTCGTCAGGGTAAATGCTGTCGCGCCATTGGTTGTAATCGGCCAGCAACAGGTCGGCGCTGCGGCCGAAAAGCCGTTCATAGGCGGGGCTCACATACAGCACCTGGCGGGTTTCCCAATTGAATGCCCACAGCACCGCGTTCACGCTCACCAGCAAGGTGCTCAGCAACTGTTCACGTTCGCTCAGGCGCGCCACCTCGCCTTGGGCGTGCATCAGCGCCATAAGGGTTTGCGCGGCCTCGGGCCATTGCACAAGGGATGAGTCTTGTTGGTTATTGACCATCGTCACAAATCTCAAGGGGCGTGCACCGCTCAAGGTTCTAGGCGACCGCAGCGAAGCCCGCCTGGATGGCGAAGTGTCTTTGAGATAAGGGATTTGCAGCGAAGTTCCGAAGGGTGCGCCCCGGCATTGGGCGCACCGATCAACGGTGTCAGGCAGCGCTTGGGCGCAGGGAATAGGTTTTCAACTGATCGGCGAAGTCACGCAGCGATTGAATCCCGCTGGCTTCGGCTTCGTGTACCCAGTCCTTGATGGCAGCCAGCATGTCGTGACCATTTGAGCTGGTCTTGACCCAGATCTGCTGCAAGGCCAAGCGTTTCTCGTAGATTACCTTCAGCGCCTGGCTGTGTTCGAGCATGTTCTGGATGCGTACGTGGTGCTTGTCGTCGAGCAGGCTGGTTTCCCGCGAGAGCAGACGCTTGGCGCGGTGGAACTGGTGGCGGACCGAGTGATCGACCTTTTCCAGCTCTTGCTTGACCAGCGGCCCGATCACCAGCTTGCGGTACTGGGCCATGATCTGGAAGCGGTTGTTGAGGATCGCCATGGCGGTGTCCATGTCCAGGTTGCCCTTGCCTTCGACGCGATGGGCAATGGGCGCGACCCGCTGGACCTTGGCCAGGCGCAGGAAGCTGAACACTTGAATCCAGGCCCAGCCAAGATCGAACTCCCACTTCTTCACCGACAGTTTTGCCGAGTTAGGGTAGGTGTGATGGTTGTTATGCAGCTCTTCACCACCGATCAAAATGCCCCAAGGCACCAGGTTGGTCGCCGCATCGCGGCACTCGAAGTTGCGGTAGCCGACGGCATGGCCCAGGCCATTGACCACGCCAGCGGCCCATACCGGGATCCACATCATCTGGATGGCCCAGATGGTGATGCCGATGGTGCCGAACAGCAGCAGGTCGATAACCGCCATGATCGCCACGCCCAACAGTGGGAATCGGGTGTAGACGTTACGTTCGATCCAGTCATCGGGGCAGTTCTTGCCGTAGATGCGCAAGGTCTCGGGGTTTTCCGCTTCGGCGCGGTACAGTTCGGCGCCTTTGCGCAAAACCGTGGACAAGCCCTTGATCACCGGACTGTGCGGGTCGTCGACGGTTTCGCATTTGGCGTGATGCTTGCGATGGATAGCGGTCCACTCGCGGGTGTTCTGCGCCGTGGTCAACCACAGCCAGAAACGGAAGAAATGTTTCAGGCCTGCATTCAACTCAAGCGAGCGATGGGCCGAGTAGCGGTGCAGATAGACCGTGACGCCGATGATTGTGACATGGGTCATCAGCAGGGTGACTGCCACCAGTGACCAGGGCGACAAGCCGAGAAAACCTTCGTACCACATAGGCTATAGGGCCCTCGAAAAAGAAAAAAACAGCCGATGCATTATCACTAAGCGGACAGATAAAACCAGTCGCCCTTTCAGATATGAGTGGCAGGATGTGTCTTTAATCTATAATCCCGACTTTTTCGTAGGGACATGGACAGCCTTATGTCTGCCAGCTATCGCGATGCCGTGCGCGCAGCACTGCTTTACCTGCTGATTTCGCTGATCTGGATGCAGCTCAGTGGCTATTTATTGAGCAGCTTATTCGATAATTCGGCCGAGCGCCTTCGATGGCAACTGATCAACGGTCACGTTTGGGTGGTGTTGAGCGCAGGCGTGATCTTCCTCGCCCGGTCGCGGCTGATGCGTTGCCTGGGCGGCGGCGCGACATGGCAGGGACGAAGCGAAGACCGCGAGCGCCTGCGCCAGGCGGCCGCCGTGTTCGATTGCACCCGAGAAGGCGTGTTGGTCACCGATCATCAAGGGCTGATCGTGCATGTGAACCGCGCCTTTATGGCTATCACCGGCTATCAGCGTGAAGAAGTGCTGGGGCGCCAGCCCAGTCTGTTCAAGTCGGGGCATCATCCCCCCGCGTTCTATCAGGCGATGTTCGCCACGCTCAACAGCGTCGGCGAATGGAGCGGGGAAATCTGGAACCGCCGCAAAAGCGGCGAAATCTACCCGCAATGGCAGACCATCCGCCTCATTCACGATGACCAGGGGCGCTGCAGTCATTTCGTGGCGGTGTTTTCCGATATCAGCGCGATCAAGGACTCTGAAGATGAGTTGAGGCGCCTGGCTCATCACGATCCGCTCACTGGCCTGCCCAATCGCCTGCTGTTCACCGACCGCGCCACGCAAGCCCTGGCATCGGCGCAAATCCACAAGCGTGGCTGTGCATTGCTGATGATCGACCTGGATCACTTCGTGATGATCAACGACAGCCTCGGGCACACGATGGGTGACCAATTGCTCAAGGCGGTGGCCAAACGTTTGAGTGCCATGTTCGACCCTGGAATCACCCTGGCGCGCCTGGGTGGCGATGAGTTTGCCGTGCTGGCCGAAAGCTGCCCGCAACTGATGCAGGCCGCAGCGCTGGCCCAGCGGATCATCGAAGGCCTCAAGGAGCCTTTCGATATTCACGGGCATCGGCTGTTCATCAACGCCAGCATCGGTATCAGCCTGTTCCCCAGCGACGCCCTGAGTGCCGAACAGTTGTTGCGCAATGCCGACTCGGCGCTGTTCAAGGCCAAGAGTGGCGGGCGCGATGGCTATGCCCTGTACACCGAAGAGTTGACCGCCCATGCCCAGCAGCGGGTCGAGACGGCCTCCGAGCTGCGCAGGGCCCTTGAGCAGAATGAGCTGCGTGTGTATTACCAGCCTGTTCACGATCTCAAGACCTGTCGCCTGATCGGCGTCGAGGCACTGGTGCGCTGGGAGCATCCACAACGCGGCCTGGTGTCGCCTGCGCAATTCATTCCGATTGCCGAGCGAACCGGCCTGATCGCCCAGATCGACGCCTGGGTGATGCGCCAGGCTTGTGAGCAGATGTGCCAGTGGCTGCGGGCGGGCGTGGCGTTGTCGTTTGTTGCGGTGAATGTTTCATCGCGTCTGTTCGCCGGCCGTGAGTTGTACCAACAGGTTGCGCAGGTACTGCGCGAAACCGGCCTGGACCCGGCCTGCCTGGAGTTGGAAGTCACCGAGAGTGCGGTGATGGAAGATCCAGAAGTTGCGCTTGAGCAAATGCACCGCCTACGGGAATTGGGTGTGCAACTGGCCATCGATGATTTCGGCACCGGTTATTCGTCGCTGCTGCGACTCAAGCGCCTGCCGGTGCAGAAACTCAAGATCGATCAGGGCTTTGTCGCCGGTTTGCCATGCGATGAAGATGACGCGGCCATTGTGCGGGTCATCATCGCCCTCGCGCAGAGCATGGGCATGCAGGTGCAAGCCGAAGGCATCGAGCAGGTCGAGCAGGCGGCGTTCCTGTTGGAACACGGCGGTCATCTGGGGCAGGGGTACTGGTTTGGGCGGCCAGTGCCGGCGATGCTGCTGGATTGGGCTCGAACCCCTGTCATTTTCCCGCGCTGATTCGTTCCCACTGCTCGCGTGGAAATGCGCCCGGGACGCGCTGCGTCCCTGATCGCAAGGTGACGCAGAGCGCCACTGGATGCATTCCCATGCGGAGTGTGGGAGCGATCATTCTTCTGGTTATATAAACATTCTTAAATAGTCTTTTTAAGAATATCCGCGCCTCTCTACTATTGGTCTCACGCCGTAAGCAGTGCCGCCACTGCCAGGCAACCTCTCAGTCGAAGGAGCAGCACCATGAGCGCATCTCTACGTAGCGTTGACGGCCAGGACGAAGCAACCATCCTGCGCGAAATCCAGAGCGCCCTGCGCGACCTGCGGTTTGGTGCGGTGGAAATCACCGTGCACAACGCCCAGGTGGTCCAGATCGAACGCAAGGAGAAATTCCGTTTGCAGCAACCGGGCAATAAACCGGGCTGAAGCGAAAGATCAAAAGATCGCAGCCTGCGGCAGCTCCTACAGAGGCACGCAATTCCCTGTAGGAGCTGCCGAAGGCTGCGATCTTTGAGCAGGCAACCCGATTCCAGATCATAAGAAAAGCCAACACATTTAAAAATTCCAGGAGCTTTCACCATGTCGTCGATTCGCCATTTCGCCTTGGCCGCCCTGGCCAGCGCCCTGTTTGCCGGTTCCGCCGTTGCCAAGGATTACGAACTGCTTAACGTGTCGTACGACCCGACCCGTGAGCTGTACCAGGATTACAACGCAGAATTCGTCAATTTCTGGAAGAAAAGTAATCCCGGTGACAGCGTGAAAATCCAGCAGTCTCACGGTGGCTCGGGCAAGCAGGGCCGGGCGGTGATCGACGGCCTGCGCGCTGATGTGGTGACCTTGGCCCTGGCCGGCGATATCGACGAAATCGCCAAGCTCGGCAAGACCCTGCCGGTCGACTGGCAGAAGCGTCTTCCGGAAGCCAGCACGCCGTACACCTCGACCATCGTGTTCCTGGTGCGCAAGGGCAACCCTAAAGGCATCAAGGACTGGGGCGACCTGGTCAAGAACGACGTTTCGGTGATCACCCCGAACCCGAAAACCTCTGGTGGAGCACGCTGGAACTTCCTCGCCGCCTGGGCCTATGGCCTGAAAGCCAACGGCGGTGACGAAGCCAAGGCCAAGGAATACGTGCAAACCCTGTTCAAGCACGTACCTGTACTGGATACCGGTGCTCGTGGCTCGACCATTACCTTCGTCAACAACGGTCAGGGTGACGTGTTGCTGGCTTGGGAAAACGAAGCGTTCCTGGCGCTGAAAGAAGAGGGTGGCGCCGACAAGTTCGAGATCGTCGTGCCTTCGTTGTCAATCCTTGCCGAGCCTCCAGTGGCCGTGGTCGACAAGAACGCCGAGAAAAAGGGCAACGAGCAGATCGCCGAAGCCTACCTCAAGCATCTGTACAGCCCTGCCGGCCAGGAAATTGCCGCGAAAAACTTCTATCGTCCACGTGACAAGGATGTGGCTGCCAAATACGCCCAGCAGTTCCCGAAACTGGACCTGGTGACCATCGACAAGGACTTCGGCGGCTGGAAAACCGCGCAGCCGAAATTCTTCAACGACGGCGGCGTATTCGACCAGATTTACCAGGCGCAGTAATCTTAAATAGCCATCAAGGAGCCTCGAATCGCGATTCGAGGCTTTGTGCATTCTCAACCAAGGACTTTTATGTCGCGTCGTATCTCCCCCGTCATACCCGGCTTCGGGCTGACGCTGGGCTACACCTTGGTGTACCTCAGCCTGATTGTGCTCATACCATTGGCGGCGATGTTCGTGCATGCCGCTCAACTCACCTGGGATCAGTTCTGGGCAATTATTTCGGCGCCACGGGTATTGGCGGCGTTGAAACTGAGCTTCGGCACCGCCCTTTATGCCGCAATCATCAACGGCATCATTGGCACACTGCTGGCCTGGGTGCTGGTGCGCTATACCTTCCCTGGGCGCAAAGTCATTGATGCAATGATCGACTTGCCTTTCGCATTGCCTACCGCCGTGGCCGGTATTGCACTGACCGCGCTGTACACCCCCACCGGTCTGGTAGGTCAATTTGCAGCGGATCTGGGTTTCAAGATCGCCTACACCCCCCTGGGCATCACCTTGGCCCTCACTTTTGTGACACTTCCATTCGTAGTACGTACGGTACAGCCGGTGTTGGCCGATATTCCCCGTGAAGTGGAAGAAGCGGCGGCGTGCCTGGGTGCCAAACCCTGGCAAGTTGCCCGTCATATCCTGCTGCCGGCACTGCTGCCGGCCTGGCTCACCGGTTTCGCCTTGGCCTTTGCCCGCGGGGTTGGCGAGTACGGTTCGGTGATTTTCATCGCCGGCAACATGCCGATGAAAACCGAGATCCTGCCGCTGCTGATCATGGTCAAGCTCGACCAGTACGATTACACCGGCGCTACCTCCATTGGTGTACTGATGTTGGTGGTTTCCTTCATTCTGTTGCTGCTGATCAACTTGCTGCAGCGGCGCATCGAAACCCCATAAGGAGGCGCGAACAATGTCCCAATCGTCTATTGCTGCCGCCTCTTCGGCCAACGCTGCCCGCCGTGGCAGTGCAACGTCGCGGCGAATCCTGATCGGCCTTGGCTGGCTGATTTTTGCGCTGTTCCTGTTACTGCCGCTGTTTATCGTGGTGTCCCAGGGTTTGAAAAATGGCCTGGGTGCGTTCTTCACCGCGATCTTCGAACCTGACGCACTGTCGGCGCTGAAGCTTACGGTGATTGCCGTACTGATTTCGGTGCCCTTGAACCTGGTGTTCGGCGTCAGTGCCGCATGGTGCGTGAGTAAGTACTCGTTCCGCGGCAAAAGCATGCTGGTGACCCTGATCGACCTGCCATTCTCGGTATCGCCCGTTATCGCCGGTCTGGTCTATGTGCTGATGTTCGGCGCCCAGGGGCTATTCGGTCCGTGGCTGCAGGATCACGACATCCAGATCGTGTTCGCCTTGCCGGGCATCGTGCTGGCGACGATTTTCGTCACCGTGCCGTTCGTGGCCCGTGAGCTGATCCCACTGATGCAGGAACAAGGCACTCAGGAAGAGGAGGCCGCGCGTTTGCTCGGGGCCAATGGCTGGCAGATGTTCTGGCACGTCACCGTGCCCAACATCAAATGGGGCCTGATTTACGGCGTGGTGCTTTGCACTGCGCGGGCCATGGGTGAATTCGGTGCGGTGTCGGTGGTTTCCGGGCACATTCGCGGGGTGACCAACACCTTGCCGCTGCACGTCGAGATCCTCTACAACGAATACAACCACGTGGCCGCGTTCGCCGTGGCGAGCCTGTTGCTGATCCTGGCGCTCTTCATCCTGCTGCTCAAGCAGTGGAGCGAAAACCGTATTAACCGCCTGCGCGCCAGCGCCGCGGAGGAATGATTTCATGTCGATCGAAGTGCGTAATGTCAGCAAGAATTTCAATGCGTTCAAGGCGCTGAATGACATCAGCCTGAACATTCAGAGCGGTGAGCTGGTGGCGTTGCTTGGCCCGTCCGGCTGCGGCAAGACCACGTTGCTGCGGATCATCGCCGGCCTGGAAACCCCGGACCAGGGCAATATCGTGTTCCACGGCGAAGACGTCTCCGGCCACGACGTGCGTGATCGCAACGTCGGTTTCGTGTTCCAGCACTACGCCTTGTTCCGCCACATGACGGTGTTCGACAACGTCGCGTTTGGCCTGCGCATGAAGCCGAAAAACCAGCGCCCGAGCGAAAGCCAGATCGCAACCAAGGTTCACGAACTGCTGAACATGGTGCAGTTGGATTGGCTGGCTGATCGCTATCCGGAACAACTCTCCGGTGGTCAGCGTCAGCGTATCGCCCTGGCCCGTGCCTTGGCGGTGGAGCCCAAAGTGCTGCTGCTCGACGAACCCTTCGGCGCTCTCGACGCCAAGGTCCGTAAGGAGCTGCGGCGCTGGTTGGCGCGCCTGCACGAAGACATCAACCTGACGTCCGTTTTCGTGACCCACGACCAGGAAGAGGCGATGGAAGTCGCTGATCGCATCGTAGTGATGAACAAGGGCGTGATCGAACAGATCGGCTCGCCGGGTGATGTCTACGAAAATCCAGCCAGCGATTTCGTCTATCACTTCCTCGGCGATTCGAACCGCCTGCATCTGGGCGAAGACAATCACGTGCTGTTCCGTCCGCACGAAGTGTCGCTGTCGCGGCATGAACTGGAAGATCACCATGCGGCCGAAGTGAGGGATATCCGTCCGCTGGGCGCGACCACTCGCGTGACGCTGAAGGTCGAAGGGCAGAGTGATTTGATCGAGGCCGAAGTGGTGAAGGATCACGACAGCCTGATCGGCCTGGCGAAGGGCGAGACGCTGTTCTTCAAGCCGAAGGTCTGGCAGAAAGTCGCCAACATCTAAAGCTTCGTCGGAACGCCGCCCGGAGCAAGCCCGCTCCCACCTTTGACCGAGTTGTTCTGACTGACTCGGTCAAAGGTGGGAGCGGGCTTGCTCGCGAAGGCGTCTTACGCCGCAGCGTTGTTCTGACGCAAACGCACACCCCCCGCCCGCGTCTCGATCTGCTCTTTGAGTTCATGGCGCACCCCCAGCATGAACGCCAACTCAACCACCACAAACAACGGCCCGACAATCAACCCCGTCACATCATCGACAAACGCCGGTTTGCGTCCTTCGTAGTGATGCCCGACAAACTGAATCGCCCAGCCAATCACGAACATCCCGATGCCGCTCGCCAGCCAGACCAGCGTGCTTTGCTGCGCGAGTGCCTGACCGGCCCAAACGCACAGCCCCAGCAACACCGTCATCAGCACGCCGAGGCGCAACTCCAGGCGCAGGTAGAACCACGCCGACGCCAGTGACACCAGCACCGCGGGCGAAAGCCAGCCGCCGGCCCATTGCGGACGGGACAACAAGACCGCCACTGCCACGACGATCAATGGAATGCCGACGAAGTGGGTGGCGATGTTGCGCGGGTCGCGGTGGTAGGCGGCGTATTGACTGAGATGGTCAACGAGGCTTTTTTTCATTGTTATTCCTCCTGTAGGGTGACTGATCATGCCTTGGGGCCATTTCACGCTCTGTCAGCCAGGCGACAATCTCTAGGAGTTTTGATGGATAAGCAGGACTGGCGTGCGCGCCTGATGCGTGGTCAGTGGTTCAGCCATCTGCCTGTGTCCCTACAGGATAGTCTGCTGGGTGCTGCGCGGGTGCGGCACCTGTCAGCGGGTCAGCGCCTGTTCCAGCGTGGCGATCCGCCCTGTGGGCTGTACGCGGTGCTTGAAGGTGCGGTGCGCGTCGGCGCCGTCAACGAGCAGGGCAAGGAGGCATTGCTGGGCCTGGTGGAATCGCCTAACTGGTTCGGCGAGATCTGCCTGTTCGACGGTCAGCCACGTACCCATGATGCGTTTAGCGTGGGGCAGAGCACGCTGCTGCACCTCCCGCAAACGGTGTTGCTCAAGATGCTCGACGAACAACCCGGGCACTGGCGGCAACTGGCATTGCTGATGAGTCAGAAACTGCGCATGACCTTCATCAATCTCGAACAGTTGAGCCTGTTGCCGGCCCCGGCCCGGCTGGCGCATCGCTTGCTGATGATCGCCGAAGGCTACGGCCAGCTCGACGAACCGCGTCGCGTCCTGCAACTGCCGCAAGAACAGCTTGCTGCCATGCTGTCGCTGTCGCGCCAGACCACCAACCAGATCCTCAAGGATCTGCAGGGGCAGGGGATATTGCGTCTCGGGTATGGCGAGATCGAAATCCTCGATGTGCAACGGTTGCGGGCGTTGGTTGTTGTTTAAGGGTGGGCTTTACCGGCGAACGCGCTTAGCCTGTCAGAACGACAATCGAGGTGTGCCATGCGTGTACTGCTAGTGGAAGACGAACCAGGACTTGCCAAACGTCTGGCCAGCGGCCTGAGCGAGGCGGGGTTTGCGGTGGATGTGGCGGTCAATGGGATGGACGGCCGGCGCTTTATCGAGGATGGCGAATATGAGCTGATTATCCTCGACGTCATGCTGCCAGGGCTCAACGGTTGGCAGTTGCTGCAACAGATCCGCAAGCTCGGCGCAACCCCTGTGCTGTTCCTCACCACCAAGGACGGCATCGAGGATCGCCTGCGCGGGTTGGAATTGCACGAGGATGATTACCTGCTCAAGCCGTTTGCCGTGAGTGAGCTGGTGGCGCGGGTGCGCAAGTTGTTGCGGCGGGATCGGGGGCGCTGAGTGGTTTGTGTGGTGCCTGTCCGGGCCTCTTCGCGAGCCCGCTAGTGAAGAGGCCAGACGAGACAACCAACCTCCTGGATCAATCACCGCAACCCATCCCGAAACTGCCCCGGTGTCATCCCCGTCCAGCGCTTGAACGCGCGGCTGAAGCTGCTGGTATCGGCAAACCCCAGCAAATAGCTGATCTCACTCAATGAGCATTGCGGATCACGCAGGTGCAGCAACGCCAGGTTCTCACGGCTTTCGTTGAGCAGCGTATCGAACCGGCAACCCTCATCCGCCAGGTGCCGTTGCAGGCTGCGCAGACTCAGGTGCAGAGCCTTGGCGATGTGTTCGGCGCTGGGTTCGCCTTCCGGCAATTGCTCTTCAATGGCGTCGCGGACCTTGCGTTCCCACGTCAGCGGTTTGAGCTGCGCGAGGGTACGGTTGAGCACGGTTTCGTTGTGTTCGGCCAGTTCCGGATTGGCATCGTCCAGGTGACTGTCGAAATCAGACAGCGCGAACTCCAGCCGATCCTCGCCGGTGGCGAAATACACCGGTGAGCGAAACACCTTGTGCCATTGGTGCGGGTCCGCTGGCTCAGGGCGACGCAAGTACACCGCCAGCGGTGCATAGTCGCGGCCCAGGCGATTGCGGCAAGTGCGCACATAAATCGCCACGAAGGCGTCGATGGCTTCGAAGGCCGGGGCTGGGTTGCCTGGCGGGATTTTCAGATGGAAACAGTAGCGGTCATCGGCGCGGGTCAGTTCCAGTTCCAGGGCGTCACTGACCACCTGGTGATAGCGCACGATACGTTCGAAGACTTCCCGCAGGCTGCCGCTGGCCACCAGAGCATACCCGAGCGCGTGGAATGTAGTGGGGCTGACAAAGCGCGAGACGCGCAGGCCAATCGCCGGGTCGCCGCTGACCTGCACCGCGATTTCCCACAGGCGCGTGGTGCCGGACAACGGATAGCGCGCATTCGGGTCGTCCATCAGTTGCGGGTCGAGCCCGGCCTGCTGGCACAGGGCGGTGCTGTCGAGGCCCAGGGCGTCGAGTTGCTTGCGCAGGGCGCGGGTCCAGCTGGCGAGGGAGGTCGGTTCAGTCATGCTGATTGGCGCTTCCGGTCAACAGGTTGGCGTTCTCGGCTACCGCTCCAGGCGTGTGAAGCGGGCAGGATGCGAACATCAATAACCAGAGGATGGAAGCATGCAAGGTACTTCTGCAAGTCCCCAGCGACTGAATGCAGCTGCGCGATCGGCACATATTCGCCAAGTGGTGCTGGCCAAGGGCGTCGAACTGCGCGAGCGTTACCCGATTCTCAAGCACCAGGACGCCTTGGGCGCGGGCATCCTGGCCTTCGCGCTGGCCGGCATGATCGGTTCCGCAGCGCTCTACATCGAGGGCTACATGGCCTGGTGGGTGTGCTTGCTGCTCAATGCTTTTTTCGCTTCCCTGACCCACGAACTCGAGCACGACCTGATTCACAGCATGTACTTTCGCAAGCAGCGGGTGCCGCACAACCTGATGATGGGCCTGGTCTGGCTGGCGCGTCCGAGCACGATCAATCCGTGGATTCGTCGTCACCTGCACCTCAATCACCACAAGGTATCCGGCTCCGAGACCGACATGGAAGAGCGCGCCATCACCAACGGCGAGCCTTGGGGTTTCGCGCGGTTGTTGATGATTGGCGACAACATCATGTCGTCGTTCATCCGCATGCTGCGGGCCAAGACCTGGACGATGAAGCTCAGCATCATCCAGCGCACCCTGAAGGTCTATGCACCGCTGGCGCTGATGCATTGGGGCGCGTGGTATGTGTTTCTCGGCTTCCACGCCGCGAACGGCCTCGCCTACCTGATGGGCACGCCGATCGAGTGGTCGGCGACCACGGTGTCGGTGATGAGCGTCATTGATATCGCCGCGGTGGTGATCATCGGCCCGAATGTGCTGCGCACCTTTTGCCTGCACTTCATCAGTTCGAACATGCACTACTACGGTGACATCGAGCCAGGTAACGTCATGCAGCAATGCCAGGTGCTGAATGCCTGGTGGCTATGGCCGTTGCAGGCGTTCTGCTTCAACTTCGGCAGCAGCCACGGGATTCATCACTTTGTGGTGAAGGAACCGTTCTACATCCGCCAGATGACCGTGCCGGTGGCGCATAAGGTGATGCGTGAGATGGGGGTGCGGTTCAATGATTTCGGGACGTTTGCGCGGGCGAACCGGTTTGTGCGTGAGGAAGAAGCTCAGGGTGAAACCGTAGAGGGCGTGCGCGTCTGATGGCCTCATCGCTGGCAAGCCAGCTCCCACAGAAACCTCTGGTGCACACATGATTTTGTGTACGACGTCGATCCTGTAGGAGCTGGCTTGCCAGCGATAGCGACTTTTCAGGCAACATCAATCCGGCTGAAATGGCGGCTCGCCCAATATTCGGTCGCTGCAGCCCTTACAGAGCAAGGGCGCGGTAGATCACGCATTTTTAATATTCGTTTTTGGTCTATGTATAACGTTAAAAATTACTTTCGGAGATAAGCATTTGACTCGATGATTACGCCATCGGGTAGCGATTTTGCTCGACCTCGGGCAACCCATCGACTTCAGGATTCATTAAACCGACACCTATTTAGCGTGAAACGTTTATACGAGGCATTCACCATGACGTTATTGATCAAGCTGTCGGTGATCACCGCGCGCTGACCGTTTTTCAAGTTTCCTGGGGCCGTCTCCTTGGCAGGGTGCGGCCCCTTTTTTTTACCTGTAGGAGTTGGCTTGCCAGCGAAAGCGGTTTGTCAGGCGGTAGCTCTCTGACTGGAAGGACGCCTTCGCTGGCAAGCCAGCTCCTTCAATTCTTATATTCGATACAGGTCTTAATAAATATCTTCTTATTCCTTAACGAATATAAATCCCGTCCCTATACTCGACCAGGAACAGACACGCAGCAGGAGAGCTTCCCCCATGCGCAACGAATCAATTCGCTACCTGATTGTGCCGGGCTGGCAAGGATCGCCAGAAGATCATTGGCAAAGCCATTGGCAAAACAGTTTGCCGAACAGCGCACGGGTGGAGCAGGCGGACTGGCTGACGCCGCGCCGTGAAGACTGGGTGGCGGCGCTGGCCGAAGCCATTGCAGCCGACAGCACTCCCGTCATCCTGATCGCCCACAGCCTTGGCTGCATTACCGTCGCGCACTGGGCGGCTACGGCGCCAGTGCAGTTTCTGCGTCAGGTACGTGGTGCCTTGCTGGTCGCGCCAGCGGACGTCGAACGTCCGGCTTGCGCGCCGGCGCTGCGCAATTTTGCACCGATTCCAACCGACCTTTTGCCGTTTCCCAGCCAGGTTGTCAGCTCTGACAACGACAGCGCCGTCAGCGCGCCGCGGGCTCTGGAGCTGGCGCGTAACTGGGGCGCGGAAGCGGGAATCCTGGCGGGTGCCGGGCACATCAATGTGAAGTCGGGTCATCAGCGTTGGGAGCAGGGTTTTGCCTATCTCTATCGTCTGCAAAACCGCATGGAACACCACGCCCTGCGTCGCGCCTGAACCTTTTGTTTTTTTCAACGCCCCCGTCCTCTGGCGGTTTTGGGCGGGAGTCTGCCATGAGCTTTGAAACCTTTGGCCAGCCACTGCTGACCTTTCCCGATGCTGAAAAAAGTCCCCTGAGCATTCGCGCCAAGGCGCTGGTATTCGTCGACCCGCGCTCGCGGCAATTACGCCAGGAGCTGGAACAGCTGGCACCGCGCTCGATCCCGGTACTGATCCGGGGTGAAACCGGCAGCGGCAAGGAACTGCTGGCCCGGCACATCCATCGCGCCAGTGATCGCGGCGGTTTGTTCGTCTCGGTCAATTGCGGAGCTATCAGCCCAACCTATGCCGATGCCGAATTGTTCGGCTATGCCGCCGGCAGCTACAGCGGTTCTGCCAGCAGCCGCGCCGGTTGGTTCGGTTCGGCCAACGGTGGCACGTTGTACCTGGATGAAATCGGCGACCTGCCGCTGCCGATACAAATCAAATTGCTCGCCGCCCTGGAAAACCACGAAGTGATCCGCGTCGGTGCGCATCAACCGAGCCCGGTGGACGTGCGCCTGGTCGCCGCTACCAGTATCGACCTGGCCCAGGCTGTCGCCGCCGGGAAATTCCACGAGCGGCTCTACCACTACCTCAGCGAAGGTCAGCTCGAACTACCGGCACTGCGCGACCGTGTGGGCGACATCCTGTCGCTGGCTGAATACTTCCTCGGCATCTACAGCCAGCGCCTGGACCTGCCGGTGCCGTTGATCAGCGAGGCCGCGCAAGCCGTGCTGGAGCGACATAGCTGGCCGGGCAATACCCGTGAGCTGGAAAACGTCATTCACTTTGCGCTGTTGGTGAGTACCGGCGACGAGATTTTGCCGGAGCATTTGAATTTGCCTGATGAAGGCCTGAAGCAGGTCGAACAGCAGCTCAAGCGGATACTCGGCAGCGGCTCCACCACTGAGAAAGAAGCCTTGAAACGCCTTCTACAAAACGCCGGCCTCCTGTAGGAGCTGCCGCAGGCTGCGATCTTTTGATTTTCAGCTGCCTTGAGGTCACAAAGGAGCAAAATCAAAAGATCGCAGCCTGCGGCAGCTCCTACATGGGCTGTGGCGATGTATGAACAAAATGGAATATGAAAGTGAATAAAAGATATTGTTCGGGAATAAAAAATCCCGGTATTGTCCGCGTCACGCCAGCGATAGCACTTCGCTGGCACCTAAATATCTAGCCGTCGCCACAAGCGACTGTGATTTTCGATAAGGACACTGCATGAAAAAGGTTCTGTTGTTCACCGCACTGGCGGCTGCCCTGACTGCGGGCCTGGCACAGGCTGGCGAGAAACTGGTGGTTGCGGCGACCCCGGTTCCACACGCCGAGATTCTCGAACTGATCAAGCCAACCCTCGCCAAAGAAGGCGTGGACCTGGAAATCAAGGTTTTCACCGACTACGTTCAGCCGAACGTGCAGGTCGACCAGAAGCGTCTGGACGCCAACTACTTCCAGACCCTGCCGTACCTGAAGAGCTTCAACGAAGGCAAAGGCACTCACCTGGAAACCGTGATCGGCGTTCACGTCGAACCGTTCGGTGGCTACTCGAAGAAAGTCAAAACCCTGGCCGAGCTCAAAGACGGCGCGACCATTGCCATCCCTAACGAAGGCAGCAACAGCGGCCGTGCCTTGATCCTGCTGCAGAAGGCTGGCCTGATCGAGTTGAAAGACCCGAAGAACGCCCTGGCCACGCCTAAAGACATCGCCAAGAACCCGCACAACTTCAAGTTCAAGGAGCTTGAGTCCGCCATGCTGCCGCGTGTACTGGACCAGGTTGACCTGGACATGATCAACACCAACTACGCGCTGGAAGCGGGCCTGAATCCGGCCAAGGATGCACTGGTGATCGAAGGTGCCGATTCGCCTTACGTGAACTTCCTGGTGGCTCGTCCTGATAACAAGGACAGCGTCGCCATCCAGAAATTGGCCAAGGCCCTGACCAGCCCGGAAGTGAAAGCATTCATCGAGAAAAAGTACAGCGGCGCGGTTCTGCCAGCGTTCTGATTCGCGAGGTAAACCCGTTCCAGGTTTCCAACGCCGACGGCTGATACAGCGTCGGCGTTTTTTATTGGACCCATTCAAGAAATCGCTTCGTCTCCAAAACTAGCAGTTCTGCTAGGTGCCTTGATCCTTCTGGCAGTGCAAGCTAAATGCCTCCAATGGAGGTGCTCACAATGCTGACAAGCCTGTTGTGTCGCTATCGCTATGACGCTCTGGATCAGTTGATTTGGCGTGAGCCTGTCGGGAAAGAAAAGCTGCAACGATTTTACCGACGCGAGCATCTGGTCACCGAGCTGCAGGGGCCGGCCGGCCAGGGTGTGTTCCAGCACGACAGGCATTTGTTGGCGCTGCACTTACACCAGGGTGCTGCGTTCAATCGCCAGTTGCTGGGCACTGATCAGCAGCGATCTGTGTTACAGCTTGTCGATTGCGGTGGAACGGTGCATCAGGTTTATGCTCCCTATGGTCACCGACATGCCGATACGCGCCCTGGAAGTTTGCTGGGATACAACGGCGAGGCGCTCGATCCGGTCACCGGGCATTACTTGTTGGGCAATGGCCATCGGGCGTTCAATCCGGTGTTGATGCGGTTCAACAGCCCGGATTCCTTGAGTCCGTTCGGTCAAGGCGGGTTGAACGCCTATGCCTACTGTCAGGGGGACCCGCTGAACTTCAGGGATCCGACGGGCCAAGAGGCCGAGCCAAACTGGCAACCCTGGTTTTTCCTTGCAATGTCGGCCCTTAATTTTGTTTCGGCTGGAGTCGGGCTTTTCTCGGCAAGGCTCGCTGTCACCGGTTCAAAAATCAAGAGTGCTCCGTCTTCTGCATCGCTCTCGAAACAATCCAACCATGCCGGCATGGTCGGGGCTGTGACAGGATTTATCGGGGGCGGGGTGGGGGTGGTGAGGTCCGCGCTGAATGCCACGGATCCGGATAATTCCGCTCAGGATCCTCTGCTCATCACACTGGCCGCTTTTAGCGTGTTGTCCTTTACGGCTTCAGCTGCTTCGGTGTTTTACAGCATGCGTGCTGACAAGATGAACAGAATTGAAGGCGTGAAGGTTGCCTACAGTGGGCCAAAACCAGGGAACAATAAAAATCCTATGGCAGCTTCGCCGGTATCGCCAAAAACAGATCGTGTAAAAGACATTCGTCGTCATTCCATTTAGATCAGGCGCAACATCGATACATCAATCCGGCCAATACCACGCGGGCTCATCCAGCATGCGCTGTCCGACAATCCCGGTTTGCCCGAGGTTTTTCTCCAGCACGATGCAATTGCACGCCGGGTCTTCCTGTAACGCCGAAATCAGGCGCCGCGCATGGGACACCACCCACACCTGGCACTGCTCCGACGCCCGGATAATCAGGCGCGCCAACGCCGGCAGCAGATCCGGATGCAGGCTGGTTTCCGGCTCGTTCAGCACCATCAATGTCGGCGGCCGGGGCGTCAGCAGTGCCGCCACCAATAGCAAATAACGCAGCGTCCCGTCCGACAACTCCGCCGCGGACAACGGCCGCAACAAGCCTTCCTGATAAAACTCGATAGCAAAACGGCCGCCGGCCAGCGGTTCGATGTGCAGTCTTGCACCGGGAAATGCGTCGCTGATTGCGTTGCGCAATGCTTCGGGGTCGCCGATTTCGATAATGGTCTGCAATGCCGCGGCCAGGTCCCGACCGTCGTGGTGCAGCACCGGCGTACGCGTACCCAGTTGCGGCTGACGCACCGGTGCGTCGGCGTCGCTGCGAAAGTGATCGTAGAAGCGCCAGCGGCGGATGAACTCGCGCATCTCCAGCACCTCTGGCGAGTTACGCAGGCACCCGACCTGATCGAACAGGCTGTCGAAATTCGGCGTGTGCTGAGCCAGCACGTCCCAACTGCGGTTGGCTCGAGTACGGACCATCGGGCCGTCGCGGTCCACCAGAAGACTTGCTGGACGATAGAACGGTCCGGCCCAGAGACACTCGCGCTTGATTTGCGGGTCGAGGCTGAAGCGTGAGGGGATGGGCGCGTCGTGCCCGGGTAGCATGAAATGGCCATTGGAGTCGGGCAATCCCAGGCTGATCGAGTATCCGAATTCTTCTCCGGTAAATCCCAATCGCAGACGCTTCACGCCCTGTCGCACCGTCGCCTCTACCGGCACTTCGCCATTGCGCATGCGCCGGGTGATGGTTTCCGGGCCGGCCCAGAAGGTCGAATGAAGTCCACCCTCGCGAGCCAATGCATTGACCACGCCACCCTGAGCCGTTTCCGCCAACAGGCGCAGTGCGCGGTAGAGATTGGATTTGCCACTGCCGTTGGGGCCAGTAATCAGGTTCAACCGACCCAGCGGAATGACCAGTTTGTTGATCGAGCGGTAATTGGCCACCGCGAGGGTCTTGAGCATGAAGGACGATCTCTGTAGGCGCTGCCGGAGACTGCGATCTTTTGATCTTTATCATTTAAATGCAAAAGATCTCAGCCTTTCGCAGCTCCTGTGTAGGAAATGACGATTATTGCGTGGGCGAAGGTTAAACCCTGTTCTAAGCTCACATGCGAATCGCGCCCGTTAAACGCAAAGGAGTCTGCATGGTTGGTCCCGGAATGAAAATAGCGCTTGGCCTGAGCCTTTTGGCCTTGCTGAGCGCCTGCAGTGAAGAGGCGCCGGTCGAAAAGAACCGGCCCCGGGTTTTCGTGCAAGAGGTCAAGCTGGCCGACTACGCCGTCAACATCACGTTGACCGGTGATGTCCAGGCCCGGGTGCAGACCGAGTTGTCGTTCCGCGTCGGGGGCAAGATCATCCAGCGTATGGTGGATGTCGGTGACCGGGTCTCGGCCAGGCAGGTACTCGCCAGGCTCGATCCCAAGGACCTGCAGACCAACGTCGATTCGGCCCAGGCCCAGGTCGTCGCGGAGCAGGCCAAGGTCAAGCAGAACGCCGCGGCCTTTGTGCGCCAGCAGAAATTGTTGCCCAAGGGCTATACGAGCCAGAGCGAATACGATTCCGCCCAGGCGGCCTTACGCAGCACCCAAAGTTCGCTGGCGGCTGCCGAGGCACAACTGGCCAACGCCCGTGAACAATTGAGCTACACCGCGTTGATCGCCGACGCACCGGGCGTGATCACTGCGCGGCAGGCCGAGGTCGGCCAGGTGGTGCAGGCCACGGTACCGATTTTCAGCCTTGCCCGGGACGGGGATCGGGATGCGGTGTTCAACGTCTACGAGTCGCTGCTGGCCGAGCCACCGTCGGACAGGGCGGTGGTGGTCAGTCTGCTGGATAATCCGGCGGTCAAAACCACCGGGACCGTGCGGGAAGTCACCCCGGCCGTCTCCGAGCAAACGGGTACGGTGCAGGTCAAAGTCACCCTCGACAGCTTGCCGCCAGGGATGCAATTGGGCTCGGTGGTGAGTGCCACCGCCAATACCCGAGGTAAATCCGCCGTCGAGCTGCCGTGGTCGGCGCTGACCAAAAATGTCAGCGAGCCGGCGGTGTGGCTGGTGGATGGGGAGGGCAAGGCGCAATTGCACAACGTCAAGGTTGGCCGCTACCTGACCGGTAAAGTCATCATCAGCGCCGGTCTGACCGGCGGTGAAAAAGTCGTCATCGCGGGCGGTCAGTTGCTGCACCCCGGTGTGACGGTGGAAATCGCCGAAGACACCTACAAGGATTTGTCTGTGGGGGCTGCGCAATGAAGCGTCTATTAGTGGTGCTCGCCGGTATGATGCTGCTGGCCTGCTCGAAAGAAGAACCCGCCCCGGAAATGGTGCGTCCAGTGTTGTCGATCACGGTCAAGGCCCTGGATGAGCAGAATCTCGGGCGTTTCGCGGGCAGCATCCAGGCCCGCTATGAAAGCAATATCGGTTTCCGAGTGCCGGGGCGCATTGCCAGTCGCAGCGTCGATGTCGGTGCCGAAGTCGACAAAGGGGCCTTGCTCGCCACGCTTGATCCCACCGATCAGCAGAACCAGTTGCGTTCGGCCGAGGGCGATCTGGCGAGTGTCCAGGCACAACTCATCAATGCCCAGGCCAGCGCCCGGCGACAGCAGCAATTGTTCGATCGCGGGGTGGGCTCCCAGGCGCAGCTCGACAGCGCACTCACCGACCTGAAAACCACCCAGGCCTCGCTTGACCAGGCCAAGGCCGCGGTCAGCCAGGCCAGGGACCAGCTCAACTACGTCGAGTTGCGCGCCGATCACAAGGCCGTGGTCACGGCGTGGAGTGCCGAGGCCGGGCAGGTCGTCACCGCGGGTCAGCAGGTGGTCACTTTGGCGCAGCCGGACATCAAGGAAGCGGTGATCGACCTGCCCGACACCTTGATCGACCAGTTGCCCGCCGACGTGGTGTTCCAGGTTGCCTCGCAACTGAACCCGAACATTGCCACCACGGCCATTGTGCGTGAAATCGAACCCCAGGCCGAAAGCGCGACCCGTACCCGGCGCGCACGCCTGACGCTGACCGAAACACCGCCGGCGTTTCGCCTCGGCACGGCGATCAGCGTGACCTTGAGTAGCGCAATCAAGCCGCGCATCGAGTTACCCCTGAGTGCCTTGCAGGAGGTCGACGGCAAAAACCGCGTCTGGGTCATTGATGCGCAGACGCAAACGGTTTCTCCAAGGGACGTCAGCATCGTCAGCCGTACGCAAAATACGGTGGTGCTGGCCAACGATATCAAGGCTGGCGAGCGAGTCGTCAGTGCCGGTGTGAACAGCCTCAAGCCGGGGCAGAAAGTGAAAGTCGATGAGGGCAACCCACAATGAAAGGGAGTTTCAACTTATCCGAATGGGCCCTCAAGCATCAGTCGTTCGTCTGGTATTTGATGTTTGTTTCTCTGCTGATGGGCGTCTTCTCGTACCTGAACCTGGGTCGCGAGGAAGACCCGTCGTTCACCATCAAGACCATGGTGATCCAGACCCGCTGGCCCGGTGCAACCCAGGAAGAAACCCTCAAGCAGATCACCGACCGTATCGAGAAAAAGCTCGAGGAGCTTGATTCCCTCGACTACGTGAAAAGTTATACCCGCCCGGGCGAGTCGACGGTCTACGTGTACTTGCGCGACACCACCAAGGCCAAGGACATCCCGGAAATCTGGTACCAGGTGCGCAAGAAAATCGGTGACATCCGCTACTCGTTTCCCCAGGGCATTCAGGGGCCGTCGTTCAACGACGAGTTCGGTGACGTGTTTGGTTCGATCTACGCCTTTACCGCCGATGGCCTGTCGTTGCGCCAGTTGCGCGACTACGTCGAGCAGGCGCGCGCCGATATCCGCGGTGTGCCGGGGCTGGGCAAGATCGAGATGGTCGGCCAGCAGGATGAAGTGCTCTACCTGAATTTCTCGACACGCAAACTGGCGGCGCTGGGCATCGACGAACAGCAAGTCGTACAAGCCCTGCAGACCCAGAACGCCGTGACGCCGTCCGGGGTGATCGAAGCCGGTCCGGAGCGGATTTCCGTGCGCACGTCCGGGCAGTTCATTTCCGAGAAGGATCTGGCCAACGTCAACTTGCGGCTCAATGACCGTTTCTATCGCCTGGCCGATATCGCCGATATTCGCCGTGGTTACGTCGACCCGTCGACCCCGGAATTTCGCTTCAATGGCCAACCCGCCATCGGTTTGGCCATTGCGATGCAAACGGGCGGCAACATCCAGGACTTCGGCAAGGCCCTGCACCAGCGCATCAATGAGCTGACGGCCAATCTGCCGGTGGGCGTCGGTGTGCACAACGTGTCCGATCAGTCTGTCGTCGTGGAAGCGGCCGTAGGCGGGTTCACCAGTGCGTTGTTCGAAGCCGTGGTGATCGTGTTGGTGGTCAGCTTCATCAGTCTCGGCGTACGCGCGGGGCTGGTGGTGGCGTGCTCGATCCCACTGGTGCTGGCGATGGTCTTTGTGTTCATGGAATACAGCGGCATCACCATGCAACGGATTTCCCTCGGCGCATTGATCATCGCCCTCGGACTCCTGGTGGATGACGCGATGATCACCGTCGAGATGATGGTCTCGCGTTTGGAGCTGGGCGAAACCAAGGAACAGGCCGCGACCTTTGCCTACACTTCGACCGCCTTCCCGATGCTCACCGGTACACTGGTAACAGTGGCGGGTTTCGTCCCCATTGGCCTCAATGGCAGCTCGGCCGGTGAATACACCTTCACCCTGTTTGCGGTCATTGCAGTGGCCATGTTGGTCTCGTGGGTTGTCGCGGTGTTGTTCGCCCCGGTGATTGGCGTGCACATCCTCAGTACCAATGTGAAGCCGCACTCGGCAGAGCCCGGGCGCCTCGGGCGGGCGTTCAATGGCGGCCTGCTGTGGAGCATGCGTAACCGCTGGTGGGCGATCGGCATAACGGTGCTGCTGTTCGGGTTGTCGGTGGTCGGCATGCGCTTTGTGCAGAACCAGTTCTTCCCGGCCTCGGATCGCCCGGAAATCCTGGTGGATCTGAACCTGCCACAAAATGCCTCGATTGATGAAACCCGCAAAGCCGTGGATAAACTTGAAGCGACCCTCAAGGGCGACCCCGACATCGTGCGCTGGAGTACCTACATCGGCCAGGGCGCGATTCGTTTCTACCTGCCCCTCGACCAGCAACTGCAGAACCCTTACTACGCACAGCTGGTGATTGTGAGTAAAGACTTCGAGACGCGCGCAGCCCTCAGTGACCGCCTGCGCGAACGCCTGCGCAAAGACTTCGTCGGCATCGGCAGTTTCGTCCAGGCCCTGGAAATGGGCCCACCCGTGGGGCGGCCGATCCAGTACCGCGTCAGCGGCCCGGACATCGACCAGGTGCGCAAGCACGCGATAGATCTGGCCAGCCAACTGGACAAAAACCCGCACATCGGCGAAATCATTTTCGACTGGAACGAGCCAGGCAAGGTACTGCGCATCGACATCGCCCAGGACAAGGCGCGCCAGCTCGGCTTGTCGTCCGAGGACGTGGCGAACCTGATGAACAGCATCGTCAGCGGCTCGACGGTGACCCAGGTCGACGACGATATCTATCTGATCAACGTGGTCGGTCGCGCCGTGGACGCCGAGCGGGGCTCACCGGATACCCTGCAGAACCTGCAGATCCTCACACCGGGCGGCACCTCCATTCCACTGCTGGCGTTTGCCACCGTGCGCTACGAACTCGAGCAACCGCTGGTGTGGCGTCGGGACCGCAAACCGACGATCACCATCAAGACGGCGGTCATCGGTGATATCCAGCCAACCGATCTGGTGACCCAGCTCAAGCCGGATATCGAAAAATTCGCCGCCTCGTTGCCGGCTGGCTACAAGGTCGCCACGGGCGGTACGGTGGAGGAAAGCGCCAAGGCCCAGGGGCCGATCAACAAGGTGGTGCCGTTGATGGTGTTCCTGATGGCCACCTTCCTGATGATTCAGTTGCACAGCGTGCAGAAGATGTTCCTGGTGGCCAGCGTCGCGCCGCTGGGCTTGATTGGCGTGGTGCTGGCGCTGGTGCCGACCGGAACGCCGATGGGCTTCGTGGCGATCCTCGGCATCCTGGCGCTGATCGGTATCATCATCCGCAACTCGGTGATCCTGGTGACCCAGATCGATGAGTTCGTGGCACAAGGTTCGTCACCCTGGGATGCGGTGGTGGAAGCTACCGAGCATCGTCGTCGACCGATCCTGCTGACCGCGGCGGCGGCGAGCCTGGGCATGATCCCGATTGCCCGGGAAGTGTTCTGGGGGCCGATGGCCTACGCGATGATCGGCGGGATCATCGTCGCCACCTTGCTGACGCTGCTGTTTTTACCGGCCTTGTATGTGGCCTGGTACAAGATTCGCGAGCCGAAGAAAGAAGTACGCTAAGACGAGCGTTGCGCGCTCATCGCGGGCAAGCCCGCTCCCACAGTTGATCGCGTAGTTATGAACAACGCGATCCCTGTAGGAGCGGGCTTGCCCGCGATGGCGTCAGTACTGACTACGAAGACTTGCGCCAGACACTCGCCAACCAAGGCTGCTGCTCGCGCGGCAGCCCTGCCGGCCGGTAGTAATGCTCCAGCTCCACAAAGCCCGCTTCGGTCAGCAATTGCTGCCATGCCTTCAGGTCGTGATACGACCCATAGCGCGGCCCGTTCCAGCCTTCCTGGTTGTCGCCACGGGGATTGGAGCTGAACAACACACCACCAGGCTTCAATGCCGCGCGCAGTTCTTTCAATACCCGGGGCAGCTCCTGGCGCGGGATGTGAAACAACACCGCATTGGCAAAAATCCCATCGAAGCGTTCCTGAGGCAAATCCAGCTTCAGGAAGTCCTGCTGCCAGACCTCGCAACCGCTGTCTTCCCGTGCCATTTGCGCAAACTTCTGCGAGCCATCAAGGCCCACCGCCGTGTGGCCCATGCGCGTAAAGGTCTGCAGGTCGCGACCGGGACCGCAGCCGAAATCGAGAATGTCGAACGGCGGCTCACCCTGGATATTCCGCAACAGCGCGTCGATGTTCTGGCTGACATCGTGATCGCGGGTGCCTTCGCGGAAACTTTCGGCCACCGAGTTGTAATGGCCCAGGGTGGTGGCGGTGATCTGCTCGAGGTCGGCGGGGGTCTGTTTCATGGTCGGCTGCGCAGGCAATTGGTATCTGCCGAATATACGCCATCAAGGCAGGGGCTGCTGCGCAGCCATTCGCCGAAGTGTATACATGCCCTGCGGTGCGATCTTTTGATCTTGATCTAACGTTTGTTCAATCCCCGAGCCAACCGATCCCCACCCAACTGAATCACCGCCACCAACGCCACCAGCAACACAATCACCGTCAGCATGATCTGGCTATCGAACCGCTGATACCCATACCGATACGCAATGTCCCCCAACCCACCGGCACCAATCGCCCCCGCCATGGCCGATGAGTTGATCATTGTCACCAGGGTGATGGTGAAGCCCCCGACAATCCCCGGCAACGCCTCAGGCAACAGCACATGCCAGACGATGTGCCCACGTCGGCAGCCCATGGCTTGCGCTGCTTCGATCAAGCCGTGATCGACCTCGCGCAAGCTGACTTCAGCGATGCGTGCAAAGAACGGCGTAGCGGCGATGGTCAATGGCACCACGGCTGCCCAAACGCCGTACGTGGTACCGACGATCAAGCGGGTGAACGGAATCAACGCCACCATCAGGATCAGGAACGGAATCGAGCGGAACAGGTTTACGAAGGCACCCAGTGCGCGGTTAAGCGCCGGGGCTTCGTAGATGCCGCCCTTGGAGCTGGTGACCAGGATCACCGCCAGCGGAATGCCCGCCAGCAGTGCAATCAACGACGACACGCCGACCATCAAGAACGTATCGATGAATCCCTGCAGCAAGCGATCAAACCACATAGCCCAATACCTCTACCTGTTGCGCCCACTGGCCGGCGCATTGACGCAATTCTTCGACGCCCAGGGACGAGCCCGTCACGGCCAGCAGCAGTTGCCCAAGCGCGTGTCCCTGAATCCGTTCCACGCCACCCTGCAGCAAGCGCACGCGGCCACCGAGTGCACTGAACAGTGCGGCAAGGTCCGGTTCGGCCTGGGCCGTTCCGGTGAACTGCAGGCGCAGTACCACCGCGTCTTCTGCGGTCTGCGGTTGCGGATGCAAGCGGCTTTGCAGTTCTGGCGGCAGGGCGTGTTGCAAGGGGGCGAGCAAGGTCTTGCTGACCTCATGCTGCGGGTTGCCGAAGACTTCCCAGACGAGCCCCTGTTCAACGATTCGACCGTGTTCCAGCACCACGACGCGATCACAGATCTCGCGGATCACCGCCATTTCATGGGTGATCAGAATGATCGTCAGGCCCAGGCGCTGATTGATCTCTCGCAGCAGGCCGAGGATCGATTGTGTGGTCTCCGGGTCCAGTGCCGAAGTGGCTTCGTCGCACAGCAGAATCGCCGGGTCGTGAACCAGGGCGCGGGCGATGCCTACGCGCTGTTTCTGGCCGCCGGACAGTTGCGCCGGGTAAGCCTTGTGCTTGGCTTGCAAGCCCACCAGTTCCAGCAGTTCACGAACCTTCTGCTCGCGCTTTTCCTTGGGTACACCGGCGACTTTCAGCGGCAGCTCGACGTTCTGCCAAACCGTCTTGGCGGACATCAGGTTGAAGTGCTGGAAGATCATGCCGATGCGCCGACGCAACGCCACCAGACGGTCTTCATCAAACTCGCCGATGTCCACCTGATCGATCAGCACGCGCCCCGACGTCGGTTGTTCGAGGCGGTTGATGGTGCGGATCAGCGACGACTTGCCGGCGCCGCTACGACCGATGATTCCGAACACTTCACCGTGCTGGATCGCCAGGTCGATGCCCTGCAACGCGGCCACCGGTCCTTGCTTGCCGTCATAGGTTTTACCCAGGCCGATAAAGCGCACGTGAGCGCGGTTCAGGTCCGGGTGCAGTTCGGTCTGTTCAGCTTTCTGGGGCTCCGGAATATCCAGTCGCCGTTGGATCGCAGCTGTCATGCTCAGCTCTCCCAACCGGCCTGGTAGAGCTTGCCGTGGGCTTTATCCAAGGCTGCGCGAACGGCTGGCGAGTGCTGGTAGATGTCGACGAACTTGATCAGGCGCGGGTCGGTTTTGCTCTTCGGCTGGATTACGAACTGGATCACGTATTCCTTGTGGTCGAGGCCGTCGAACAGCAGGGCAGAACCGGCATCGAAGGTCTTTGCCAGGCGGATGTAAGCCGGGTAGCCCTGGACGAGATCGGCGTCGTCATAGGCCCTTACCAGTTGCACGGCCTCGACTTGCAGGATCTTGATGTTCTTCGGGTTGGCGATGATGTCTTCTTCGGTGGCCTTGTAGCCGACCCCCGGTTTTAGCGTGATCAAGCCGGCCTTGGCCAACAGCTGCAAGCCACGTCCGCTGTTGATCGGGTCGTTGGCGATGGCCACGCTGGCGCCTTGCGGTAGCTCGTCGAAGCTTTTGTACTTCTTGGAGTAGAGACCGACGTTGTTGATGATTCCCGGTGCGAAGGGCACCAGGTCGAACCCGGAGGCATTCTTGGCGTTTTCCAGGAACGGGATGTGTTGGAAGTAGTTCACGTCGATGTCGCCGGCGGCGAGGCTGACGTTGGGTGCGATCCAGTCGGTGAACTCCACCAATTCGACTTTCAGGCCTTGTTTGCCGGCCTCTTCTACGGCCGCTTCCAGGGGAATGGCGAAGGCGGCGGTGGTGCCGATTTTCAAAGGCGCGTCGGCGGCGAACACCGTAGAGCTGAACAGGCCGAGGGCCAGGGCCAGTGCTTTGACTGGGTTAGAGAGGTGGTGCTTGGTCATGATATTTTTTCCAGTCAGTGCATAAGATTTTTGGTGTTTGGTCGGGCCTCTTCGCGAGCAGGCTCGCTCCCACAGGGGAGTACATTCCAAATGTGGGAGCGAGCCTGCTCGCGAAGCTTTTAGCGGCGAAACGCGGACCCGGTATGTTGCTCAGGCAAATGTGCGCCCTCGTTGAACAGCTTTTCGCGCAAGCTGCCATTGTCGTAAGCAGTCTTGTACGACCCACGCCG
Organism: Pseudomonas sp. PSB11; assembly: GCF_014596605.1. NCBI lineage: Bacteria > Pseudomonadati > Pseudomonadota > Gammaproteobacteria > Pseudomonadales > Pseudomonadaceae > Pseudomonas > Pseudomonas sp. PSB11. Next base: position 15,715 of record NZ_NOIO01000027.1, on the reverse strand, counting down.
TTGCAACTCCGGAATCACCAGTTCAATGAAATCCACATAGCTTTCCGGTGTGACGATGCGCGTCAGGTTGAAGCCGTCCAGGCCGGTTTCGGCGATCCACGATTCCAGCTCATCGGCCACTTGCCCGGGCGAGCCGACCACGGTGATGTAGCGTCCGCCGAGGGCGTGTTGCTCCAGCAATTTGCGGCGGGTCCAGTCGTTGTTCTGCAGGTTCTTGGTCGCCGACTGGATCGAGTTGCTCTTGACGTACTGGATCGGTTCGTCGATGGCGTACTCGGAGAAGTCGATGCCGGTAGACGCCGAAAAATGCGCCACGCCGGCCTCGGCGCTGGCGTAGCTCAGGTATTCGGCGTGCTTGGCCCAAGCGAGTTCTTCAGTCGCGCCGACGATCACGTTCAAGCCCATGAACACTTTGATGTCCTCAGGGTTGCGCCCAGCCTCGACGGCGCTGGCGCGAACCTTGTCCACCTGGATTTTGGTCGACGGCTTGTTCGATCCGCTGATAAACACGCACTCGGCGTGGCGCCCGGCGAACAGCAAACCGCGATCGGAACTGCCCGCCTGGAACAGCACCGGCGTGCGCTGCGGTGACGGCTCGCACAGGTGGTAACCCTCGACCTGGTAGAACTCGCCCTTGTGTTCGACCTTGTGTACTTTTTCTGGCGCAGCGTAGATGCGTTGCTGCGGATCATTGAGTACCGCGCCGTTTTCCCAACTGCCTTCCCAGAGTTTGTAGAGCACCTCCAGGTATTCGTCGGCTTGGTCGTAGCGGCGGTCATGCTCGACTTGTTCGTTCAGGCCCATGGCCTTGGCCGCGCTGTCGAGGTAACCGGTGACAATGTTCCAACCGACTCGACCGCGACTCAAATGATCCAGCGTCGACATGCGCCGCGCGAACAGGTACGGCGGTTCGTAGGTGAGGTTGGCGGTGAGGCCGAAGCCAAGGTTTTTCGTCACCGCGGCCATCGCCGAAACCAGCAGCAACGGGTCGTTGACCGGCAGCTGGATCGATTCTTTGAGCGGCACGTCCACCGAGTTCTGGTACACGTCATAGACACCGACGATATCCGCGATGAACAAGCCGTCGAACAGTCCGCGCTCCAGCAACTGTGCCAGTTCGGTCCAGTATTCGATCGCCTTGTACTGGGTCGAGGTGTCCCGTGGATGCGTCCACAAGCCATGGTTGATGTGCCCGATGCAGTTCATGTTGAACGCGTTGAGCAGGATCTTCTTTTTCGCCTTGGCCATCAGATGGTCCCCCGCAGTGGCGGGTTTTCATCGTTGAGGTAGTAGTTGCCGACTGCGTGATATTTCCAGCGAACCGGGTCGTGCAGGGTATGCACCCGGGCGTTGCGCCAATGGCGATCCAGACCGTGCTCGACCAGGGTGGCCTGGCTGCCGGCCAGTTCGAACAGCGTAGTGCCGGCGGCGAGGGAAATTTTAGTGCTGATGGCACGGGCTTCGGCGACGGCGATCGACGCGGCGGCGACGGTCTCGGCGCGGGTGTCGGCCTGGGCCTTGTCGAGCAATTCACCAGCGCGCTCAAGCAAGGCTTCGGCAGCGTGCAGGCGAATGCTCAAGTGGCCGAAGCTCTTGAGGGTCAGTGGGTCGTCGCTGGCTTTTTCATGGGTGGCGTCGATCCATGGCCGGGTCTTGGTGCGCACGAAATGCAGCGCGTCTTCATAGGCCGCGCGGGCGATGCCGGTGTCGATGGCGGCATGGAGAATCTGCGCCAGCGGGCCGACCGGTGTCGGCCGCTCGAAGGCGGTCTGGAACGGGATCACGTCTTCGGCGGCCACAAAGACCTCTTCGAACACCACCGAGCCGCTACCGGTGGTGCGCTGGCCGAAGCCGCTCCAGTCGTCGATCACCGTCAGGCCCTTGCTGTTGCGCGGGACGAAAGCCAGTTGCTGCACGCCGTTTTCATCGATCACCGAGGTCGGGATGCGCTGGGCGTAGATCGCACCGGTGGCGTAGAACTTTCGACCGTTGATGCGATAGCCATCGCCATCGCGTGTCAGACGGGTGACGCGATCATGGGCGGTTTTAGTCCCCAGCTCTGCCAGTGCATTACCGAAGCGCTGGCCGGCCAATACTTCGGCGTACAGGCGCTTTTTCTGCGCTTCGCTGCCATTCACGCGCAGCACTTCCAGCGCATAGAAGTGGTTCTGCGGGATTTGCCCGAGGGAACCATCCGCTTGGGCGATCAGTGCGATGACCTTGGCCAGGGTGACGTTGGAAACGCCCGCGCCGCCGTACGTCTTCGGCACGCTGATGCCCCACAGGCCCGAGCGGGAGAACACCTCCAGCTCGGGGTGCGGCAAGCGACGTTCGCGGTCGCGCAGGGCGCTGTCGCGTTTGAAATCTTCGGCCAGATCGCTGGCGACGATCAGGGCTTGCTCATCGCTGGTGATGATTGCGACGTGTTGAGAAAGGGTCATGTGTTTCTCCAGAGCTCTGGTAAAAAGTGTCTGGCCGTTAAATCCAGGAATGCCGAGCCGGCAACGTGCCGTTCAGGTGATAGGCGCCAACCGCGTAGTATTTCCAGCGCACCGGGTCGTGCAGGGTGTGCACCCGGGCGTTGCGCCAATGGCGGTCGAGGTTGAACTCGGCAAGGGTGGCGCGGCTGCCGGCCAGCTCGAATAGCTTTTCACTGGCCAGCAACGAGATTTCGGTGGTCAACACTTTGGCTTCGGCGACGGCAATCGAAGCGCGGGCAGCGGACTCGGCGGTGAGCGGTGCGGCGTTCACCTGGTCGAGCACCTGCCCGGCCTTGCGCAGCAGCGCTTCGGCGGCGTGCAATTCGATTTTCAGCTTGCCGATATCGGCGATGACGTACAGGTCATCGCTGGCCCGTTCAACGTTGGCGTCAACCCATGGCCTGGCGCGGGTTTTCACGAACTCGATGGCGTCATCAATCGCGCCCCGGGCGATGCCGGCATCGATGGCCGCCTGGATCAGTTGCGAAACCGCGCCCTGAGTATTGGGCTTTTCATTGATCTTCCAGTTATCCACCACCAGCTCGGCGTCGACCCGCACGTTGTTGAGCAAAATGGTGCCGCTGGCGGTGGTGCGCTGGCCGAAACCGGACCAGTCATCGACGATGCGCAACCCCGGCGTACCGCGACGAACGAAGGCCAGCACTTGCTTGCCGTCGTCATTGAGCGCCTTGACCGCGACCCAGTGCGCGAACAGCGCGCCGGTGGAATAAAACTTCTGGCCGTTGAGGACAAAACCGTCGCCATCGGCAGTGATGCGCGCCTTGAGTTCAAGGGTGTTTTTAGCGCCACGTTCCGGCCCGGCATTACCAATGCGCCAGCCTTCGAGCACGCTTTTGAACAGCTGTTTTTTCTGCGCTTCGGTAGCGCTGCCGAGTATCAGGTTCAGGATGCCGAACTGGTTCTGCGGAATCTGCCCCAAGGCCGGGTCTGCCGCGGAAATGATCGCGAACACTTCGGCCAGGGTGACGAATGAAACCTGTGGGCCACCGTACTCGTGGGGGATGGCAATGCTGCCCAGGCCGCTTCGGGTGAACTGTTCGACTTCCGACCACGGCAGCTTGCGCTGCTGGTCGCGCCTGGCCGCTTGCAGGCGAGCGACTTGCGCCAGCTCAAGGGCGGCCTTGATGGCTTGAGCGTCGTTGCGCAGCACCTGTGCGGGCAACAACAATGGGGCGACGTCCAGGTCACTCTGGACGATTGCGTCAGCCAGACTGGACATCAGCGCCACTCCCTGGCTACACGCAATGCCCTGGCGATCTGCACTGGGGTGATTGTGTTCCGGACCATACCTACCTCACATCTCATGAAAACGCCGCGGGGTGCGGCGAACGAAAACAAGAATGTCCGGTGGTCCGGTGCATATACCCTAATCTTGTATAAATATTTTTAAAACTAACTTTTAGTAATATGCATAGAAGGTCATAGGATCGCTGCCATCGCTAACGATGTTCTGCGGCCTGGAGGTGTTCCTTCTTCGGCTCCTTGGGGTAGGGATTGGCACAACCAATCTTCAATGTCCGTGCGGGTGCCCAGCGAGAATTGTTGCCTACGCGATCGAGGATGCAGTAAGTCACTTCCAGTCGCAGGTCTTCGCCGGCTTCCAGAATGATCGCCGCAGGCACCCAGACCTGAACCGGCTGGCCCACATCGCGTTCCTTGAGTGGGGGCAAATCCATGCGGACGTCGCCCCATCGCAAGGTGATTTCGTCATCGGCGGCCATGTTCACGTAAGGCTCGATGGTCACCGGCACGCCACGCTTGATCTGGTTGGGGTTCACTCCCTGGCGCCGAATCGTTTCAGGAATGGTCACCGGGGCCAGGCTCTGATTTTCGTCACCACTCAATGCAGATACCTGCCCACCCGGACACTCGAGTTTGGACTGCACACGCTGGGCGGGGGATACGATCGGTGCTTGTCCTATCTGCATGATTCGATAGTGGACGTATGAAGAGCCGCTAGCGATAAAACTCTCGGGTACCCGTAGCTGGACGGGTTGGCCAATCTCGTTGGCCGTCAGGACCCTGGAGGCGACGTAGCAGTTGTCCCAGAACAGTTCGATCAGGTCGCCTTCGTCCATCGCGGGGTAGGGCGGCACCTCGATCAGCAAGTGCGTCGCCGAGGCGAGGTTGATTCCTGCCTTGTGTGATTGCGCGAGAGTCGGGGCGGCAAGTCCGGTTTTAGTTGAGGTGCTTTTCATGGAAGTCTCCTTGATGTTTTGCAATGAAGTCCGTTTGGGGAAAACTGGAATTCGAACAGCAAAACTGTTCATTACTTTGAATTTAAATAATGACTGGGCGCGAGCGGTGCCGCTGGAAAGAGACTAGATAAAAGTTAGCTATAGTAAGTGTCAATAGAGTGGGTTGGTTAAAAGGAACGCCGGGCGTTATTCAGAATAATCCTACGCTTTGAAGTTAATAAACTGTCCAGATACGTCGAATATACCTGCCAAAGACACCATTTTTTGAGGGTTTGGTGGAGATTGGGCGGTGCTCGAGAATCAGTCATTAAACTGTTGCGTTATACATATATGTATCGAGCGCGCTGACAAAACATGCTTGTGGCGCACAGGTATATAAATATCTTAAGGGTTGGGTGTTGTGACAGGGAGGTGTCACTTCCATCCATGGAAGTTGACAGGTGTTGCGAGGGATTTAAAGGTGTGCGTTGTTCAGGAACTTGCTGAGAAACTGTTTCGTGCGCTCTTCCTTGGGGTTGGCAAACAATGCCTTGGCCTCGCCTTGTTCGACGATCACACCCTTGTCAAAAAACACCACGCGATTGGCCACGTCACGGGCGAAAGCCATTTCGTGGGTGACGATGACCATGGTGCGGTTCTCGTCGGCCAGGCCGCGGATGGTCGCCAGCACTTCACCCACAAGCTCCGGGTCGAGCGCCGAGGTCGGTTCGTCGAACAGAATCACTTCCGGTTCCATCGCCAGCGCGCGGGCAATCGCCACACGCTGTTGCTGACCGCCGGAAAGGCGGCGCGGGTAGGCGTCCTCCTTGCCTGCCAGGCCGACCTTGGCCAACAGCTTTTTACCCAGGGCAACGGCGTCGGCGTGCGGGATCTTCTTGACGATGATCGGGCCTTCGATAACGTTTTCCAGGGCTGTGCGGTGGGGGAACAGGTTGAAATTCTGAAACACGAAGCCCACGTGCTGGCGCAAACGGCGCACCAGGCTCTGTTGCTGGTTCAATGGGCGGCTGGTATCGACTTCGATGTCGCCGACCTTGATCCGGCCGCTGGTGGGTGCTTCGAGGAAGTTCAGGCAGCGCAGGAAGGTGGTCTTGCCCGAGCCGCTTGGCCCGATGATTGCCACCACCTCACCTTCCTTCACTTGCAGATCGATGCCGTTGAGCACGACTTGACCCTTGAACTGCTTTGTCAGTTTTTCCACGACAATCATGGGGTCAGGACTCCTGGTCGTGCCGATTGACCCGTGCTTCCAACTGGTTCTGCAGGTGCGATAGCACCGTGGCCAGGACCCAGTAGATCAGCGCGGCGGCAAGGTACATGGTGAACACTTCGAAGGTGCGTGCGGTAATCAGTTGCGCCTGACGGAACAGCTCCGGCACTTGGATGGTAGCGGCCAGCGCGGTGTCCTTGACCAGCGAGATAAAGCTGTTGCCCAGTGGCGGCAATGCGGTACGCATCGCTTGCGGCAGGATGGCCCGGCGCAATGTTTGCGCACGGGTCATGCCGATACTGGCAGCGGCTTCCCACTGCCCGCGTTCAATCGAACCGATCGCGGCGCGCAGGATTTCGCAGGCGTAGGCCGCCATGTTCAGCGAGAAGCCGATCAGGGCCGCGGGCAGTGGATCGAGCTCCATGCCCAATTGCGGCAAGCCGTAATAGATCACGAACAGTTGCACCAGCAACGGCGTGCCGCGAAAGAACGACACGTAGATGCGGGCCAGCCAGTTGACCGATTTGAAGCGCGACAGGCGCATCAACGCCAGACCGAACCCCATCACCAGGCCGAAGAACATTCCGCCCAGGCTGAGGATGACCGTGTAATACGCGCCCTTGAGCAGAAAGGGCGCGGAATCCAGTGCGAGTTGGAAAGCAGCTTCCATTATTTGGTGACGTCAGCTTGGAAGTACTTTTCCGAGATCTTGGCCAGGGTGCCGTCGGCACGCAGCTCGTCGAGGGCCTTGTTCACGGCAGCCAGCAGTTCCGGCTCGCCTTTGCGCAGGGCAATACCGGCTTCCTGGCGAGAGAACGCCTGGCCGGCAGCGACGGTTTTCGGTGCTTTCTTGGCGTATTCAAGCGCGGCGAGACGGTCGATCAGGATGGCGTCGGTACGGCCGTTGTTGAGGTCGGCGAACTTGGTCGGATCATCGTCGTAGGTACGCACGTCGGCGCCTGGTACGTTGGCTCTCACCCACTGTTCGTAGTTGGTGCCAAGGCCCACGCCGACTTTCTTGCCGGACAAGTCGGCGGCGCTCTTGATGTTCAACGCGGCTTCCTTGTCCTTCAGCACCAGCGCCTGGATACCGGAAACGGTGTATGGCTCGGAGAAGTCATACTTCTTCTTGCGCTCGTCGGAGATGGTTACCTGGTTGACCACTATGTCCAGGCGCTTGGATTCGAGAGCGGCGAGAATGCCGTCCCACTTGGTTGGCTGAATCTTGGCCTTGACGCCCAGCTTCTGGGCCAGGGCTTCGGAGAGCTCGACCTCGAAACCCGAAAGCTTGCCGTTTTCATCGACGAAGCTGAACGGAGGATAAGTACCTTCCAGGCCGACGTTGATCACGCCTTTATCCTTGATCTGTTTCAGTTGCTCACCGGCCCATGCCTGGCCGATCAGGCCGGCGCTCAGCGCCAGACCTAGCGAACCCACCAGCAGATTTCGACGTAGTGCGGAAAAATTCATGACAAGCCCCTGTGTTTTCTTATGGAAGACGCTTAAGGAAAGTTGGCAAAATCGGAATTTGGACGACTGCGATATCCTGCCCTAAAGCAGCCTATGCGTCTCGCTGCAAATTCGCCTGCGGCGAGACTATATGATGCCGCTTTTAGATTAGAAAATAATAAATTCTATTTTTGTTATTTCCTAAAAGAATATGTGCGACCCGGAAAGATCGCAGCCTTCGGTAGCTTCTGCAGAGGCGGCGATCTTTTGATCCTTGGTTCTTACAGAAAGCTTGTATAGGCGAACAACGCCGGCGCTCCACCGGTGTGCAGGAAGATGATCGGCCCCTCATTGAAACGCTGGCGCCCGATCCCGTCCAATAGCCCCGCCATGGCCTTGCCAGTGTAGACCGGGTCCAGCAGCAGGCCTTCCTGACCAGCCACCAGCTTCACCGCTGCCAACGTCCCGGCATTGGGCTCGCCATAGCGCGGTGCGAAATATTCATCCCACAACTCGACCTTGAAACTCGCCGGCAATGGCATCTCCAGCAACTCGGCGGTGCGCTCGGCCAGGCCCTGGACTTTTGGTCGCTGATCTTCATCGCTGCGCGAAACGGTGACGCCGATGACTGGCAAATCCGGCAATGCTTCACTCAACGCCAGTGCCAGGCCACTGTGTGTCCCGGCGCTGCCCGAGGCCAGGACGACCGCGGCGAAATTCAGCCCGGTGTCCTTGATCTGCTCGGCCAGTTCCAGCCCGGCTCGCACATAACCCAGGGCGCCCAGCGCATTCGAACCACCGATCGGCACCAGGTACGGCTTCTTGCCGTTGCTGCGCAGACGGTTGGCCAAGGCTTGCAGTTGCTCATCGGCGTTATCCAGGTTCTCTACCAACTCGACCTTGGCATCGAACAGGTCCAGCAACAGCCGATTGCCGTTGCCGACGTAATTGGCGTCGTCAGTGCCCAGCGGGTTTTCCAACAGGGCCACGCAACCAAGGCCCAGCTTGGCGGCAATGGCCGCGGTCTGGCGCACATGATTGGACTGCAGTGCCCCGGCCGTGATCAATGTATCGGCGCCCTGAGCCAGGGCGTCGGCGGCCAGGTATTCAAGTTTGCGCAACTTGTTGCCGCCCATCGCCAGTGGCGTCAGGTCATCGCGTTTGACGTAGATGTCGCGACCCAGCCAGGCCGACAGGCGTTCGAGTTTTTCCAGGGCGGTGGGCTGACCGAGCAGGTCGAGACGATTAAAGCGGGCAAGCTGTTGTTTGATCATGGTTCCGTACTGGCGGTGGAAGGTCACTGGACTATAGGCACGCCACTTTATCGGGGCAACCGCCAATCGCTTATAGCCGATTGTGCTTATCACAGCACAATTGGTTCTTAATTTGGCTTGCGGGCCTTGCCGTAAAGTATCGCCGTTAGTGCGGCCAGACAGTCCGGCCGCCCGTGAGGAGTTTTTACCGTGAGTGAACGTTCCAGCCATTGGCAATTGCAAACCATCGTCAGCCAACTGCGCACGGCACGTGAGCAGTGGCGTGCACAAAACGGCCGCGCCAGTGGTGAGCAGGGTGGTCGAGAGTTGCCGTCACGGGCGGCCATGGCGGATATTCTCGAAGCGCTCTGCGGTGCGCTGTTCCCGATGCGCCTGGGGCCGGTGGACTTGCGCGAAGAGAGTGAAGATTTCTACGTCGGCCACACCCTTGATGTGGCGTTAAACGCGTTACTGGCTCAGGCGCGGCTTGAATTGCGCTATGCCGCACGGCACAGCGCCCAGGTCGACACTGAGGTCGAGGCTAAAACCATCCAGATCATCCAGGACTTCGCCCTCGCGTTGCCGGGGCTGCGCAGCCTGTTGGACACCGACGTCCTGGCGGCCTATCACGGCGACCCGGCGGCGCGTAGCGTCGACGAGGTGTTGCTGTGCTATCCCGGTATTCTGGCGGTGATTCACCATCGCCTCGCGCACCATTTATATCGCGCCGGGCTGCCGTTGCTGGCACGGATCAGCGCGGAAATCGCCCACTCGGCCACCGGCATCGACATTCACCCGGGCGCGCAGATCGGCCGCAGTTTCTTCATCGACCACGGGACCGGTGTAGTGATCGGCGAGACCGCGATCATCGGCGAACGGGTGCGCATTTATCAGGCGGTGACCTTGGGTGCCAAGCGTTTTCCAGCGGACGAAGACGGCCAGTTGCAGAAGGGCCAGGCGCGGCATCCGATCGTGGAGGATGACGTGGTGATTTATGCCGGCGCGACGATTCTGGGGCGGATCACCATCGGCAAGGGCTCGACCATTGGCGGTAATGTCTGGCTGACCCGCAGCGTACCGGCAGGCAGTAACCTGACCCAGGCGAATTTGCAGCTTGATGACGGGGCGCAGAAGTAAGTCCTGAGACCTCCGCTGCTCGATATGCCGCCTTCGCGAGCAAGCCCGCTCCCACATTAGATGCGTACCTGCCTGGCAACTCGGTCTAATGTGGGAGCGGGCTTGCTCGCGAATGGTTTCAAGGCGAACCCTGGTAATGGCATCCAGCAGTTTTGCGGTGGGCCAATCCTCCAAAATCCGCGTAATACACCTCCTTGAGCTAGTGTTCAACCACGACCGCCGAGCCTTGCGATTAGTCCTTAGCACCCTATTCATGTTTAACTTGAACGTTCATTCAAGTTAAACCGGTGGTTCGCTGCCCGCTCACAACAGGAGGCTTGCCTTTGCTGAGTCCGATTTCTACAGCCACGTCCAACCCCTTCGAGGTGCACCTTCAATGAGTGCATCGTCCATTCCCCCAAGCGGCCTGGTCCGCATGAATCCCCCGGTGTTCTACTTCGCGGCGACCTTCATCCTGTTGTTCGGTGTCGTGGTCATGGCCATGCCGGAACAGGCCGGCGCCTGGTTACTGGCGGCGCAAAACTGGGCAGCCAACACGGTTGGCTGGTACTACATGCTGGCGATGACCCTGTATCTGGTCTTCGTGGTGGTCACCGCGTTATCGGGCTACGGCAAGATTAAACTCGGTGCCGACCACGACGAGCCCGAATTCAGTTATCTGTCCTGGGCCGGCATGCTGTTCGCTGCCGGAATCAGCATCACGCTGTTTTTCTTCTGCGTGTCCGAACCCTTGACCCATATGCTGCAACCGCCTCAGGGCGAGGCCGGCACGGCGGATGCGGCGCGGCAGGCGATGCAGATCCTGTTTCTGCATTGGGGCCTGCATGGCTGGGGCGTGTTTGCCTTTGTCGGCATGGCGCTGGCCTACTTCGCCTACCGGCATAACCTGCCGCTGGCCTTGCGCTCGGCGCTGTACCCGCTGATCGGCAAGCGCATCAATGGTCCCATCGGCTACGCGGTGGACGGCTTCGGCATCATCGCCACGGTCTTCGGTCTCGGCGCCGACATGGGCTTTGGTGTGTTGCACCTCAATTCGGGCCTGGACTACCTGTTCGGCATTGCCCACACCCAGTGGATTCAGGTCGGGCTGATCACCTTGATGATGGGCGCGGCGATCATCGTGGCGGTGTCCGGCGTCGACAAGGGCGTGCGGGTGATGTCCGATATCAACATGCTGCTGGCCTGTGCGTTGCTGCTGTTCGTGTTGTTCGCCGGGCCCACGCAGCACTTGCTCAATACCCTGATCCAGAACGTTGGCGACTACCTTGGCGCCTTGCCGATGAAGAGTTTCGACCTCTACGCCTACGACAAGCCCAGCGACTGGCTGGGCGGCTGGACGGTGTTCTACTGGGCCTGGTGGATCGCATGGTCGCCGTTCGTGGGGCTGTTCATTGCGCGGATTTCCCGTGGCCGGACCATCCGTGAGTTTGTCTTCGGTGTATTGCTGATTCCGCTGGGTTTCACCCTGGCGTGGATGTCGATCTTCGGCAACAGTGCCATCGACCAAGTGCTCAACCACGGCATGTCGGCGTTGGGCATGTCGGCCATCGACAACCCGTCGATGACTCTTTACCTGCTGCTGGAAACCTACCCGTGGAGCAAAACCGTGATCGCGGTCACGGTGTTCATCAGCTTCGTGTTCTTCGTCACTTCCGCCGACTCCGGCACCGTGGTGTTGTCGACGCTGTCCGCCAAGGGTGGCAACCCTGATGAGGACGGACCGAAATGGCTGCGGGTGTTCTGGGGGGCGATGACCGCACTGGTGACCAGCGCGTTGCTGTTCTCCGGCAGCATTGATGCATTGAAGTCAGCTGTGGTCCTGACTTCGCTGCCGTTCTCGCTGATTTTGCTGTTGATGATGTGGGGGCTGCACAAAGCGTTCTATCTGGAGTCGCAAAAGCAGATTGCGCAGATGCATTCCCTGGCGCCGGTGTCCGGCTCGCGGCGCGGTGGCTGGCGGCAGCGCTTGAGCCAGGCGGTGCATTTTCCATCGCGGGATGAGGTCTACCGCTTCCTCGATTCGACGGTGCGCCCCGCCATCGAAGAAGTGTCGGCAGTGTTTATCGAAAAGGGCCTGAGTGTCGTGACTCATCCGGAACCGGTCAACGACAGCGTCAGCCTGGAAATCGGTCACGGCGACGAACACCCGTTCATCTATCAGGTACAAATGCGCGGCTACTTCACGCCGTCGTTTGCCCGGGGTGGCATGGGTTCCAAGCAGCTCAATAATCGTCGCTATTACCGGGCCGAGGTGCATTTAAGCGAAGGCAGCCAGAACTACGATCTGGTGGGATACACCAAGGAGCAGATCATCAACGACATCCTCGATCAGTACGAGCGGCACATGCAGTTCTTGCACCTGGTGCGTTGAGCGGCTCCTCAGGCCTCGGTGGTCAACACCATGAACAACACCAGCGCCGCCACCGGGATACCGAACACGGCGCTGCCAACCATCACCTCCGTGCCCAATGGCTGGCGGGCATGCACGATGCCCACCGCGCCATTGATCAGCGTCAGGGCCAGCCACAGCACAATAAAGCTGTAGGCGAGGACCTGGCGGGGGAAGCCGATTTTTTCGCCGATGTACAGCATCAAGGCAAGCAGGATCAGCCCGAAGGTGATGATGATGGTGGTGTGCATGGTATGTGCCCCCCTTCAGGTGAGTGCTGCCACAAGATTCACCGCGATCCCTGTGGGAGCGAGCCTGCTCGCGAATGGTGTCGCTGCGGTTTTAGTGTGAGCATAGTTAAACCAGCCCGCCATTCACCCGCAGAACCTGCCCATTGACCCACGCCGCCTCCGGCCCGACCAGGAACGTCACGACACGGGCAATATCCTCTGGTTGCCCCAGGCGCTCCAGCGGCGCCATTTTGGCGAAACTCTGGATCTGCTCTTCGCTCTTTCCATGCAGGAACAAATCGGTCGCCACCGGCCCCGGTGCCACGGCATTGACCGTGATATTGCGCCCGCGCATCTCCTTGGCAAATACCTGGGTCAAAGATTCCACCGCGGCCTTGCTGGCGATGTACACGGCGTAGCCCGGCAGATTCAGGCCGACGGTACTGCTGGAAAAATTGATGATCTTCCCGCCGCTATTCAAGCGTGTGGCGGCTTCGCGCAGGGTGTTGAAGGTGCCGCGCGCATGGATGTTGAAGTTCTGTTCGAACAATTCGTCGCTGTGCTGCGCCAGGGGCATGACCTTTAGGATACCGGCGTTGTTTACCAGCACATCGACTTTGCCCAAGTGTGCTTCGGTCTCATCGAACATCCGGCGCACGTCATCGGCACTGGCCACGTCCGCCTTGATCGCTATGGCTCGATGACCCGCCTGGCGCAACTCTACAACCAGTCGTGAAGCGTCGCTGGCGCTGTGGGCGTAGTTGATGGCGACAGCAAAGCCTTCGCTGGCCAGTTGCCTGGCAATGACGGCACCGATGCCGCGCGAAGCGCCGGTCACGAGGGCAACCCTGGAAGTTTGAGTGGTCATGGCAATGTCCTGTTGATTGGGTGTGAGGGCCAATCTCACATGTTTACTCAGGCCGATAAATGCACGAGAGTTGCCTTGACTGTTCAAAAAACATCAACAATAGAGCGGGGGAGGCGAGCGTGGATCAAGTCAAAGCGATGAAAGTGTTCGTGCGCATCTACGAGCGCAGCAGCTTTACCCTGGCGGCGGCCGACCTGAACCTGCCGCGTGCAACGTTGACCCACACGCTGAATCAGTTCGAAGCCTGGCTCGGCACGCGTTTGCTGGAACGCAGCACACGCAGGGTGCGCCCTACGCTGGATGGCGAGGCGTACTACTCGCGATGTGTGCAATTGCTCGCGGAGCTGGAAGAAGCGGAGCTGGCGTTCCGTAGCGTGGCGCCCAAAGGCCGGCTGCGCGTCGACTTGCACGGCACCTTGGCCAAACACTTCGTAATCCCGGCCCTGCCGCAATTCATGGCCCGTTACCCGGACATCGAACTGTCCCTCAGCGAGGCCGATCGCCAGGTTGACCTCATCACCGAAGGCGTCGATTGCGTGCTGCGCGCCGGTTCCCTTGGCGATTCCACACTGATCGGCAAACGCGTCGCCAACCTGCGCCAGATCACCTGCGCCAGCCCCGGCTATCTGCGCCAATACGGCGAGCCCAAAAGCCTGGCTGATCTGCAAAACCATCGCGCGGTGAACTACGTCTCGCGCACGACGGCCAAATTGTTTCCGTTCGAATTCATGGTCGATGGCGAGCGCAAGGAAGTGTCCATCGCGGGGGCCGTTTCGGTATTTGGCGCTCAGATCTATGCCGCCTCGGCGATTGCCGGACTGGGCTTGATCCAGTGCCCGCACTACCGCATGGAAACGCAGATCGCGCAGGGGCTGATAAAGGAAGTCCTCATCGAAACACCGCCGCCACCGATGCCGGTGTCAGTGCTGTACCCGCACAACCGACACATGTCGCCACGGGTTCGGGTATTCGTGGATTGGTTGGGGGAGGTGTTTGCGGATGCAGGATGAAGAGCCGAACGCAGAGCGTCCGTTGAGGCATTCCCACGCAGAGCGAGGGAACGATCATCTGTGAAACGTTTCAGCAATTATTCGAATCCGGGGTTTTCTGGCGTTTATCTGGGCGTATGCTGGGCGACTGGCGAAGCAGACGTAACCAGATTCAAGACAGACAAGTGAGGATTCGATGACTTACACCGCTGCCGAAAACCGCTACGACTCCATCCCTTACCGCCGCGTGGGCCGCAGTGGGCTGGTACTGCCTGCGCTGTCCCTGGGCCTGTGGCACAATTTTGGCGACAGCACGCCGATCGACACCCAGCGTGCGTTGTTGCGCACGGCGTTCGACCTGGGCATCAACCATTTCGACCTGGCCAATAACTACGGTCCGCCGTACGGCAGTGCCGAGATCAACTTCGGGCGTTTGCTGCGTGAAGACTTCAAGCAGTACCGTGACGAGTTGATCATTTCGAGCAAGGCCGGTTGGGACATGTGGCCCGGTCCTTACGGTCAGGGCGGCGGTTCGCGCAAGTACGTGCTCGCCAGCCTTGACCAGAGCCTGCAGCGCCTGGGCCTGGACTACGTGGATATTTTCTATTCCCACCGTTTCGACCCGGACACCCCGCTGGAGGAAACCGCCAGCGCGCTGGCCACGGCGGTGCAGCAGGGCAAGGCGCTGTACATCGGCATCTCGTCTTATTCCGGGGTGAAAACCCGTGAAATGGCGGCGCTGCTCAAGGAGTGGAAAGTACCGCTGTTGATTCACCAACCGGCTTACAACCTGCTCAATCGCTGGGTGGAAAAAGACTTGCTGGACACCACCGACGAGCTCGGCACCGGTGTCATTGCGTTCACTCCATTGGCGCAGGGTCTGCTGACGGACAAATACCTCAACGGCGTGCCGGCGGATGCGCGAGTCAACCGTCCGGGCGGTGGTTCGTTGCAGGCTTCGCACTTGTCCGAGGCCAACATTGCCCATGTGCGTGCGCTCAATGAGATCGCCAAGCGTCGCGGTCAAAGCCTGGCGCAACTGGCGCTGGCCTGGACCCTGCGTGACCCGCGGGTGACCTCGGCGTTGATCGGCGCGAGCCGACCGGAGCAGATCATCGAGAACGTCGGGGCGTTGAAGAATTTGAGCTTCAGTGCTGAGGAATTGTCGGAGATTGACCGGTTTGCCCAAGAGGGTGGGATCAATCTTTGGGAGAAGCCGTCGACGGCTGAGTAAGTGATCGGCACTGGATTTCTGGTGCCTGTTCCGACCTCTTCGCGGGCAAGCCCGCTCCCACAGTGTCCGAGTCTTACACAAAGTGGACTGCACCCCAAAGGTTGGACACAACCGATGGGGTGTTTCATGGGGAAGTACACAGTTCAAGTGAAGCTGTTGGCGGTGCAGGATTACTGTTCCGGTAATGCGGGTCTTAGAGATGTTGCGGATCGGCACGATGTTGATTTTTCTTCGTTGCGCCAGTGGATCGCGGCCTA